>NZ_JBSGZD010000259.1:0-11595 GCF_053610825.1 Streptomyces sp. NPDC054863
TCCCCGGGGGGATGCGGCCCTTCCTTCTGCTCAGACCTTCTCAGGCCGGGGCGTGCTGCACTCAGGCAGCAACGACCTCGACGCCGAGCTTCGCGGCCACGTCGTCGTGCAGACGCACGGAGACCTGGTGCGAACCGAGGGTCTTGATCGGGGCGCCGAGCTCAACGCGACGCTTGTCGACCTTCGGACCACCGGCGGCGACGATCGCGGCAGCGACGTCGGCGGGGGTCACGGAGCCGAAGAGACGGCCGGCGTCGCCGGAGCGAACAGCCAGGCTGACCTTCGTGCCCTCAAGCTTGGCCTTGATCTCGTTGGCCTGCTCGATGGTCGCGATCTCGTGGATCTTGCGGGCGCGGCGGATCTGCGCCACGTCCTTCTCGCCACCCTTGGTCCAGCGCAGCGCGAAGCCACGGGGAACCAGGTAGTTGCGAGCGTAGCCGTCCTTGACGTCAACGACGTCGCCGGCGGTGCCGAGGCCAGAGACCTCGTGGGTCAGGATGATCTTCATCTGTCGGTCACCCTTCCCTTATCGCGCGGTGGACGTGTAGGGCAGCAGCGCCATCTCACGGCTGTTCTTCACAGCCGTGGCGACGTCACGCTGGTGCTGCGTGCAGTTGCCGGTAACGCGGCGGGCACGGATCTTGCCGCGGTCGGAAATGAACTTCCGCAGCATGTTCGTGTCCTTGTAGTCCACGTACTGGGTCTTGTCCTTGCAGAACGCGCAGACCTTCTTCTTAGGCTTGCGCACAGGCGGCTTCGCCATGGTGTTTCTCCTGTGTGATCAAGAAGTGGGAGTTCGAGCTGCCTTAGAAGGGCGGCTCGTCCGAGTAGCCACCGCCGCCGCCACTGCCGCCGGAGCCGGAGTTGCCGGAGCTTCCGCCCCAGCCACCCCCGCCCTGCTGCGGCTGTCCACCGGCCGGCGCGCTGGAGGCCCAGGGGTCGTCGGAGGGAGCTCCGCCGCCCTGCTGGCCGCCACCGGAGCCGCCGCCCCAGTTGCCGCCGCCACCCTGCTGGCCGCCACCGCCGCCGTACCCGCCGCCCTGGCCACCGCGACCGGTGGTCTTGGTGACCTTGGCCGTGGCGGTCTTGAGGCTGGGGCCGACTTCCTCGACGTCCAGTTCGTAGACCGTGCGCTTGATGCCCTCACGGTCTTCGTAGGACCGCTGCTTCAGCCGGCCCTGCACGACGACGCGCATGCCTCGCTGAAGCGACTCCGCGACGTTCTCCGCCGCCTGACGCCAGACCGAGCAGGTGAGGAACAGGCCATCGCCGTCCTTCCACTCGTTGGTCTGCTTGTCGAAGATGCGGGGAGTGGACGCGACACGGAACTTCGCGACCGCCGCACCGGACGGGGTGAAGCGCAGCTCGGGGTCGTCGACGAGATTGCCGACGACCGTGATGACGGTCTCGCCTGCCATGGGTGAACCTCTCGGCGGGGATTGCTGCGGACTGCTGTGGTGCTGCTGGTGGGTGCTACTCGGACCCGATTAACGCTGAACCGAGGTTCAGTGCATTTCGGGGCGGAGGACCTTGGTCCGGAGGACCGACTCGTTCAGGTTCATCTGTCGGTCGAGCTCCTTGACGACCGCAGGCTCGGCCTGCAGGTCGATGACCGAGTAGATGCCCTCGGGCTTCTTCTTGATCTCGTAGGACAGACGACGACGGCCCCAGGTGTCGACCTTCTCGACCTTTCCGTTGCCCTCACGGACGACGGAGAGGAAGTTCTCGATCAGCGGGGAGACAGCGCGCTCCTCGAGATCGGGGTCGAGGATGACCATCACTTCGTAGTGACGCATGTGGAACCCACCTCCTTTGGACTCAGCGGCCACGGTCGTTCCGTGGCAGGAGGGTCGTGATGCGTACGCAACGGTATCGGCTGCCACTGACAATCCCGCGGGAAAAGACCCGCTGAGACGTTTAAGGCAGGGATGACACCGGTGCAGACCGTCCAGACTACCCGTAGAGAGGCTTCCGGTTGAAATCGGGCCGGGAGGGGACGCAATCTGTACACATCGGGGGTGAGCGGCGCTACAGTGCGCCGCCTTCTGCCAGGAGGTGCCTCATGGCACAGGCAATGCGACGCAGCTCGTCCATCTCTCTCTTCGCGACCGACGGGAAACCCCACCCGCTCCAGGACACCCTGATGGGGGTGACGCTGGTACTGGGCTTGCTGGCACTGGTGACGGCGATGTTCCACAACCTCCACCTGCTGAGTTCCTGGGCGGGACTGATCGGCATCCTCGTCGGCGGGTACGCGATGTTCGTGTCCGCGACGACCCGGGAGAGGTTCGTGACGATCCTCGGTCTGGGTGCCTCGGCCATCGGCTTCTTCCTCGGCATGGCACACGGCGGGCTCTTCGGGGGCGTCCTGGGCTGACACCTGCTCCGATCCCGGCCGGACAGGGCCGGGCGGGGCGCTCCTTCGGCCCAGTAGGCTTCGGCGCGAGAGCCGGAGCCCCTGACCCCATGGGGACACACCTGCCGAGGAGCGCCCCGCATGACGAGCCTGACCCTTCGGACCATCAGCCGAGAGCAGCATCTGGCGTACATCCAGAGCCTGCCCGCGGCGAGTCACATGCAGGTTCCGGCATGGGCCGACGTGAAGGCGGAATGGCGCTCGGAGAGTCTGGGCTGGTTCGACAGGACCGGTGAGCTGGTCGGCGTCGGCCTGGTCCTGTACCGCCAACTTCCCAAGATCAAGCGGTACTTGGCCTACCTGCCCGAGGGTCCGGTCATCAACTGGTACGCCCCGAATCTGGACGACTGGCTGCAGCCGATGCTCACCCACCTGAAGCAGCAGGGTGCGTTCTCGGTGAAGATGGGCCCGCCCGTGGTGATCCGCCGCTGGAACGCGGCGGCCATCAAGTCCGGCATCCAGGACCCGGATGTGAAGCGCTTGCGGGACGTGGAGGCCACCCACATCGAGCCGCGTGCCTTCGAGGTCCAGGACCGGCTGCGGAAGATGGGCTGGCAGCAGGGCGAGGACGACGGTGCCGGTTTCGGTGACGCACAGCCCCGCTACGTCTTCCAGGTGCCGCTGGCGAACCGGTCGCTGGAAGATGTCCACAAGAGCTTCAACCAGCTGTGGCGACGCAACATCAAGAAGGCCGAGAAGGCGGGTGTCGAGGTCGTCCAGGGCGGATACCAGGACCTGGCGGAGTGGCAGCGGCTGTACGAGATCACGGCGCTCCGCGACCACTTCAGGCCGCGCCCGCTGGAGTACTTCCAGCGCATGTGGTCGGCCCTCAACACCGAGGACCCCAACCGGATGCGGCTGTATTTCGCCCGCCACAACGGGGTGAACCTCTCGGCGGCCACGATGCTGGTGGTCGGCGGGCACGTCTGGTACTCCTACGGTGCCTCGGACAACATCGGCCGAGAGGTCCGGCCCTCGAACGCGATGCAGTGGCGGATGCTCCGCGACTCGTACGCGATGGGCGCCTCGGTCTACGACCTGCGCGGCATCTCCGACTCGCTGGACGAGACGGACCACCTCTTCGGCCTGATCCAGTTCAAGGTGGGCACAGGTGGCGAGGCCGCCCAGTACCTGGGCGAGTGGGACTTCCCCCTCAACAAGCTGCTCCACAAGGCGCTCGACGTCTACATGTCGCGCCGCTGATGTCCCGGCCCTCGCGGCCCTCGTACGTTTCATACCTCTGATACACCGCAGCAACGGGAAAGGTTCCGGACCGGCTCATGGCGCTCACTCTCTACGTCGACACCGCGCGCTGGCGGGCGCACCAGAAGTCCGTGATCGAGCAGTTCCCGGGCCTGGTTCCGGTCTGCAAGGGCAACGGCTACGGCTTCGGACACGAGCGTCTCGCGGAGGAGGTGACGCGCTTCGGCTCGGACATCCTCGCCGTCGGGACGACGTACGAAGCGGCCCGGATCAAGGACTGGTTCAGCGGCGACCTGCTGGTCCTGACCCCCTTCCGGCGGGGCGAGGAGCCGGTGCCGCTGCCGGACCGGGTGATCCGTTCGGTGTCGTCCGTGGACGGGGTGCACGCCCTGGTGGGTGCCCGGGTCGTCATCGAGTGCATGAGCTCGATGAAGCGGCACGGGGTGAAGGAGTCGGAGCTCGCGCAGCTGCACGCCGCGATCGAGGACGTACGTCTGGAGGGGTTCGCGCTGCATCTGCCGCTGGACCGTACGGACGGTTCGGACGCGGTCGAGGAGGTCATCGCGTGGATGGACCGGCTGCGTTCCGCGCGGCTTCCGCTGCACACGATGTTCGTCAGCCACCTGAAGGCGGAGGAACTGGCGCGGCTTCAGCAGCAGTTCCCGCAGACCCGGTTCCGGGCGCGGATCGGTACGCGGCTGTGGCTCGGCGACCACGACGCGACGGAGTACCGGGGTTCGGTGCTCGACGTGACGCAGGTGTCCAAGGGCGACCGGTTCGGCTACCGGCAGCAGAAGGTGGCGTCCGACGGCTGGCTGGTGGTCGTCGCGGGCGGTACGTCGCACGGGGTGGGCCTGGAGGCGCCGAAGGCGCTGCACGGGATGATGCCGCGGGCCAAGGGCGTGGCCCGGGCCGGACTGGCGACGGTGAACCGGAACCTGGCGCCGTTCGTGTGGGCGGGCAAGCAGCGGTGGTTCGCCGAGCCGCCGCACATGCAGGTGTCGATCCTCTTCGTGCCGTCCGATGCGACCGAGCCGAAGGTGGGCGAGGAGCTGGTGGCTCACCTGCGGCACACGACGACGCAGTTCGACCGGCTGGTGGACCGCTGAGTCCCTCCAGGACGTCATGTTTCACGTGAAACAGTGACAAGGGCCGCCCACACGGAATCGTGCGGGCGGCCCTTTCTCGTACGGCGGGTCGGTCGGGTCGCTCGGGGCAGTCGGGTCAGTCGGACGCGGTACTGCCGCTCCGCTGGGTGCCCCACTGGACGCGCGGCCCCTGGACCTGCTGCACCGTGTACGTGGGCCGGCGGGCCTCCTGGCTGAGGGCGAAGGCGTCCGGGGCTCTGTCGAGTACGCCGCCCGAGGGGTCGTCGGAGCCGTCGCGCCGTACGACGTCCCGTTCGGGCAGGAGGATGTCGCGGACGACCACCGCGCACACGTACAGCGTGCCCAGCAGGTGCAGAACGATCGCGAGTTGGTATCCGTCGGTGGGCAGCCCCTGGTGCTTGTCGCCGCTGGTGGTGAAGGCGAGATACATCCAGATCCCGAGGAAGTACATGACTTCGCAGGCCTGCCAGACCAGGAGATGGCGCCAGCGGGGCAGGGCGAGGGCGGCGAGGGGGACGAGCCACAGGACGTACTGCGGGGAGTAGACCTTGTTGGTGAGGATGAACGCGGCGACGACCAGGAAGGCGAGCTGGGCGAAGCGCGGGCGGCGCGGGGCCGCGAGGGTGAGCCAGGCGATGCCGGCGCACAGCAGGACCATCAGCAGGGTGGCATAGGTGTTGACGTCGTCGACCTCGAAGGACTTCCCGGTGCGCTGCGTGATGATCAGCCAGAAGGAGCCGAAGTCGACCTGTCGTTCCTGGCTGAAGGTGTAGAACTTCTTCCAGCCCTCGGGCGCCAGGAGCATGACGGGCAGGTTCACCAGCAGCCAGGAGCCCGCGGTGCCGAGTGCCGCCGCTCCGAACTCCCGCCATTTCCCGGCCCGCCAGCAGAGCAGGAACAGTGGCCCGAGGAGCAGTACGGGGTAGAGCTTGGCGGCGGTCGCCAGCCCGATGAGGATGCCGAAGGCGAGCGTCCTGCCGCGTGACCACATCAGCATCGCCGCGGCGGTCAGGGCGATGGCGAGGAGGTCCCAGTTGATGGTGGCGGTGAGGGCGAAGGCCGGTGCGAGGGCGACGAGGAGTCCGTCCCAGGGGCGCCTGCGGTGGGTGCGGGCGACGCAGACGGCGATGACGACGGCGCAGATCATCAGCATGCCGCAGTTCACGAGCCAGTAGATCTGCTCGCGGTACTGGAGGGTGCCGCCGGCCGGGGTCAGCCAGGAGGCGACTTCCATGAACAGGCCGGTGAGGACCGGATATTCGAGGAAGTTCATGTCGCCGGAGAGCCGGTCGAAGTAGGGCAGCAGGTTCTCGGAGAAGCCGCGTCCGACGAACAGGTGCGGGATGTCGGAGTAGCAGGCGTGGGTGTACTGGGAGCTGGTGCCCTGGAACCAGGCCCAGTTGTAGCAGGGCAGTTTCTGCACCATGCCGAGGGCGAACATGCCGATCGCGGCGAGCGCGACGACGCGCACCGGCGTGAGCCGACTGCCGCCGAGTCTGGCCCACCGGCCGATGGGCCCGCCGATGAGTTCACTGCCCGCGGCGGCGACTTCGTCCTGCCGCGTGGGGGGTACGGGCCGGTCCTCGTGCACGCTCGTCATGCGGGACATCCTGCCGTACGGGTGTGAGCGCGGCGGGACGGACGGCTTGGACCGGACATCGGCCGGTACCTGGGCCCGGCCAGGCACTGCCCGACACGGCCGGCCCGGCCCGACACGATCTGGTCCGCCCTGCACGCCCCGGTCGGCCCGGACACGGCGGAGGGCCGTCGCACCGTACTGCTCGGTGCGACGGCCCTCCGGACCGGCTGTATGGCCGGGCTTGCACGGCCGGGGTACTGCCAGGGGCTACTCGGAGCCTCCGATGAGGCCGCCGCCCCCGTTTCCTCCGCCGTTCCCGTTGCCGCTCGGGCCGCCGTTCTGACCGCCGTCGGGCGGCGGCTGGGTCTCCGTCGGCGGGCGGCCCGGATCGCCGCCGTTCTGGCCGCCCTGGTTGTCGCCCGGATCGCCGCCCTGGTGGCACTCCCAGTCGAAGGGGTCGCACTCGTCGCCGCCACCGCCGGGCGTCTGCGAGGGGGAAGTCTCCGTCGGGGGCGGAGGCGTCTTGGAGGGCTTCTCCGTCGGCTTCTCCGTCGGCGCCTGGGTGGGCGGTGCGGTCGGTGTGGGCTCCGGGCTCTTGGCGCCGCCGCCCCAGACCGTCTCGCCGATGGGCTCGGGGACGGGGAAGGTGGACGGAGCCTTGCCCTTGAGGGCGTCGACCATGTAGTCGTGCCAGATCTGGGACGGGAAGGACGCTCCGTGGATCTTCTTCTCGCCGCCCGTGTTGAACATCTCCAGGAAGGCGCGCTGCTTGTTCTCCGCGTTGTCGTCCAGCCGGTACATGTCGATGGCGGTGGACAGTTCCGGCGTGTAGCCCACGAACCAGGCCGACTTGTTGCCGTCGGTGGTGCCGGTCTTGCCGGCGACCTCACGTCCGGGGATCTTCGCGTTGGAGCCGGTGCCCTTGTCGACGACGTTCTTCAGGACTTCGGTGACGTTGTCGGCGACGTTGGAGGGAATCGCGTCCGGGGTGGACTTCTTCTTGTGCTGCCAGATGGTCTCCCCGCCCTTCAGCACCTCCTTCACCGAGTACGGCTCGTTCTGCTCACCACTGGCGGCGAAGGTGGCGTACGCACCGGCCATCCGGATGGCGCTCGGGTCGGAAATGCCGATGGAGAAGGAGGGGTTCTCGCCTCCGGCGAGGCTGGACTTCAGGAGCCCTGCGTTCACCGCGGTCTCGCGCACCTTGTCGATGCCCACGTCCATGCCGAGCTGCACGTAGGGCGAGTTGGCGGAGACCCGCATCGCCTCGCGGAGGTCGATGGGTCCGTAGGACTCGTGGCCGTCGTTGGTCTGGAGCCACTCCTCGTCCTTCTCGTTGCGCCAGATCGACCCGTTGTACTGCTTGATCTTGAGCTTGTCGTCGCCGTTGTAGACGCTCTTGGGGGAGACGAGGGTGCGCTCGGTGGAGTTCTGGACCTTGGGCCCGCCGGGGTCGCGCTTGCCGTGCTGCATGGCCGCGGCCAGTACGAACGGCTTGAAGGTCGAGCCGACCTGGGCACCCGTCTGGTCGGCGTTGTTGGTGAAGTGCTTCGTGGCGTCCGTACCGCCGTAGACGGCGACGATCGCACCGTCCTTGGGGTTGACCGAGGCACCGCCGAACTGGACGTGTGTGTCGTACTTCGGGCGCTTCTTCGGGTCGATCTTCTTGTCGTAGACGCTCTTCACGGCCTTCTCAAGCCGCAACACCTTGGCTTTGTTGAAGGTGGTGTAGATGCGGTAGCCGCCCTTGGACAGCTCCTCGGCGTCGATGCCCATGTCGTTCTTGTTGATGAGGTTGGCCTTGGCCAGATCCACCAGATAGCCGATCTGGCCGCCCAACTGGGCGTTCTTCTTCAGCGGCTGGACCCTGGGGAACTCCGGATACCTGCTCCGCTCAGCCTGGGACAGGCTGCCGTCCTTCACCTCTTCGTTCAGGATCCAGTCCCACCGCTCCTTGGCCCGGGCCTTGTTCTTGGCCGGGGTGGCCTCGGGGTCGATGGCCGTCGCGCCGGCCGGGTCGAAGTAGGTCGCACCCTTGAGAACAGCCGCCAGGAAGGCGCACTCGCTCGGGTCGAGCTTCTCGGCGTCCTTGTCGAAGTACGCGCGGGCAGCGGCCTGGAGGCCGTAGGCACCACGTCCGTAGTACGAGACGTTGAGGTAACCCGCCATGATCTTGTCTTTGGGAACCTTGTCGCCGACCTTGATGGAGATCAGGAGTTCGGTGACCTTGCGCGTCAGGGTCTGTTCCTGACCGAGCATCGAGTTCTTGACGTACTGCTGGGTGATCGTCGACCCGCCCTGGGTGTTGCCCCCCTTGGCCATGTTGGCGACGGCCCGCAGGATGCCCATGGGGTCGACCCCGGGGTCCTTGTCGAAGGTCTTGTTCTCCGCAGAGATCACCGCGTTGCGCATGGCTTTGGGGATCTTGTCGACCGCCAGCTCCTGACGGTTGATCTCACCGCCGGTCGCCACCATGGGTGTCTTGTCGTCCCAGTAGTAGACGTTGTTCTGCGCCCTGGCAGCATCGTGGACCTTGGGCACTTCGACCCAGGCGTACGCGATGCTGCCCGCCGCCATCAGCGCGCCGACGAAGCCGATGCACAGCCCCGTGACCTGCTTCCAGGACGGCACGAACCGCTTCCACCCGTACTTCATGGAGCGCGGGTAGTCGATGAACCTCTTCTTCCGGGGTTCTCCGCCCCTTCCGCGGCCACGCCCGGGACCCTCTTGGCCGCCCCGGCCGCCACCGCCTCCGCCTCCGCGGCGTCCTCCTCCGCCACCACCCCGCTGGGCGGCACGGCGTGCCTCTGCCCTCCCTCCGTAGGAGGGTTCCTGGCCACCGTACGAACCTGACGGCGTCCCTGCGGCAGAGCCGTGGGACGACGGGGCCGCACGGCGACCCGAAGGCTGTGGGGCGGCTTTCCTGGCCGCGGCACGACCGCCACCTTGCGGTTGCGGAAGCTTGCGACGGTGCTCGCTCATCGAACGACTACTCCTCGGGCAGGCGAGTTCGCCTGGAAGCGGCAGTTGAGTTCCGGTCCCCCCGAAATGCGGACGCGCCCTCCCACAGGCCCGCCCTAGCTACCCCCGGGAAACCGACGCCCCCTTGCGTCACGCGGCTCCCGGTGTTTTGCATGCCGCACAGACTACGCACGCTCAAAACCCTCCCAGTGCCGATGTTCACCTCAAATCAGGCAAGTCGCGTCCCACGAATTGATGATGTGACGCCGTTCACCATGACTGGCCTTGTCGCGGACGTGCGGCCGTTCTATCGTCTGGATGTATCGAGTCGATACATCGGCTCGGCATAAGTTCGACATAAGTGCAGGACAGCGGGCGGGACTTACCACGGACGGCAGGGGAGGCGAAGGATGAGCAGACGCTCCGGCATCCTCGAATTCGCCGTTCTCGGCCTGCTCCGCGAGTCCCCGATGCACGGGTACGAGCTGCGCAAGAGGCTCAACACCTCACTGGGGGTCTTCCGGGCCTTCAGCTACGGCACGCTCTATCCGTGCCTCAAGTTGCTCGTCACCAACGGCTGGTTGATCGAGGAGCCGGGCAGCGCCCCCGAGGACGCGCTCGCCGCCTCGCTCGCAGGTCGCCGAGCCAAGATCGTCTACCGGTTGACGGCGGACGGCAAGGAGCGCTTCGAGGAGCTGCTCTCGCACACCGGCCCGGACTCCTGGGAGGACGAGCACTTCGCGGCCCGTTTCGCCTTCTTCGGGCAGACGGAGCGCGAAGTACGGATGCGGGTCCTCGAAGGACGCCGCAGCCGGCTGGAGGAACGCCTGGAGAAGATGCGGGCCTCCTTCATCCGCACCCGTGAGCGCCTGGACGACTACACGCTCGAACTGCAGCGGCACGGCATGGAGTCCGTGGAGCGCGAAGTGCGCTGGCTGAACGAGCTCATCGAGAGCGAGCGGGCAGGCCGGGATCAGCGCCGGTCCGACGGCGATCCCCTTTCCGGCCCGCCGCACGACACCACGTCGTCCGGCAGCACCCCCGGTGACCGCACATCGGGTGACCGCACATCAGGTGACACGGACGGCCTGCCCCGGCATCGGGGTACCACCCCGCCGGATCCGTCCGACGACACCGCCAACTGAAGCCTGCACTCCGCAGGCCTCGTCGAGAACACACAGGGAGCAACCGTCAATGGGTTCCGTTCGCGTAGCCATCGTCGGCGTGGGCAACTGCTCTGCGTCGCTGGTCCAGGGCGTCGAGTACTACAAGGACGCTGACCCGGACAGTCGCGTGCCCGGTCTGATGCACGTCCAGTTCGGCGAGTACCACGTCAAGGACATCGAGTTCGTGGCCGCCTTCGACGTCGACGCCAAGAAGGTCGGCCTGGACCTCGCGGACGCCATCGGCGCCAGCGAGAACAACACCATCAAGATCTGTGACGTGCCGTCCACCGGCATCACCGTCCAGCGCGGCCACACCCTCGACGGTCTGGGCAAGTACTACCGCCAGACCATCGAGGAGTCGGAAGCGGCCCCGGTCGACGTCGTCCAGGCCCTGAAGGACACCCGGGCCGACGTCCTGGTCTGCTACCTGCCGGTCGGCTCCGAGGACGCCGCGAAGTTCTACGCGCAGTGCGCCATCGACGCCAAGGTCGCCTTCGTCAACGCGCTCCCGGTCTTCATCGCCGGCACCAAGGAGTGGGCGGACAAGTTCACCGAGGCGGGCGTCCCGATCGTCGGCGACGACATCAAGTCGCAGGTCGGCGCCACCATCACGCACCGCGTCATGGCGAAGCTGTTCGAGGACCGCGGTGTGCGCCTGGAGCGCACCATGCAGCTGAACGTCGGCGGCAACATGGACTTCAAGAACATGCTGGAGCGCGACCGCCTGGAGTCCAAGAAGGTCTCCAAGACGCAGGCCGTCACCTCGCAGATCCGCGACCGCGACCTGGGTGCCGACAACGTCCACATCGGTCCGTCCGACTACGTCGCCTGGCTCGACGACCGCAAGTGGGCGTACGTCCGCCTCGAAGGCCGCGCGTTCGGCGACGTCCCGCTGAACCTCGAGTACAAGCTCGAAGTGTGGGACTCCCCGAACTCCGCGGGCGTCATCATCGACGCCGTGCGCGCCGCGAAGATCGCCAAGGACCGCGGCATCGGCGGCCCGATCCTCTCCGCGTCCTCGTACTTCATGAAGTCCCCGCCGGTGCAGTACTTCGACGACGAGGCCTACGCCAACGTCGAGAAGTTCATCAAGGGCGAGGTCGAGCGCTAGGCTCCGCCACCGTCTTCCACGAGGAGGGTCCCCGGGCAGCAGATGCCCGG
>NZ_JBSGZD010000260.1:0-11575 GCF_053610825.1 Streptomyces sp. NPDC054863
GCCCTACACGCACGAAACCGGTGCCGGAGCCGCTCCTCGAAGGCTGCGGAGTTACTTCTCGGCGGCCTCTGCGGCCTTGGCCGCGGCATCGATCGCAGCGAGCGAGCGGCGCACCTGATTGCGGTCGGTGGTGTACCAGAAGTCGGGCATCGAGGCCTTGAGATAGCTGCCGTAGCGGGCCGTGGCCAGTCGCTGGTCCAGGACCGCCACAACGCCCTTGTCACCCGTCGCGCGGACGAGGCGGCCGGAGCCCTGGGCCATCAGCAGGGCGGCGTGCGTCGCGGCGACGGCCATGAAGCCGTTGCCGCCGTTCTCCTCGACCGCCTTCTGGCGGGCGCTCATCAGCGGGTCGTCGGGGCGTGGGAACGGGATCTTGTCCATCACGACGAGCTGGCAGCTCGGGCCAGGCACGTCGACGCCCTGCCACAGGGAGAGCGTGCCGAAGAGGCAGGTCCGCGGATCGGCGGCGAAGTTCTTGATCAGCTCGCCGAGGGTGTCCTCGCCCTGGAGCAGGACCGGCATGTCGAGCCTGCCGCGCATCGATTCCGCCGCCGTCTGGGCCGCCTTCATCGACGAGAAGAGACCCAGCGTGCGCCCGCCGGCGGCCTCGACCAGCTCGGCGAGTTCGTCGAGCATGTCCTCGCGTCCGGCGTCCCGGGTGGGGCGGGCCAGGTGCTTGGCGACGTACAGAATCCCCTGTCGGGGGTAGTCGAAGGGCGAGCCGACGTCGAGGCCCTTCCACACCGGCATGTCCTCGCCCTGCGTGCCCTCCGGGGCCAGGCCGAGCGAGGCACCGACCCCGTTGAAGTCACCGCCGAGCTTGAGGGTGGCGGAGGTGAGGACGACGGAGCGCTCGGTGAAGAGTTTCTCGCGCAGCAGACCGGAGACCGAGAGCGGGGCGACCCGCAGGGAGGCTCCGTAGCGGTCGTGGCGCTCGAACCAGACGACGTCGTACTCGGAGCCGTTGGCGATGCGCTCGGCCACGGAGTGGACGTTCTCGATGGCGGCCAGGGCCTGCTTGCGGACAGCGTCCTCGTCGGTGACGGATTTGTCGCGGGTGGAGCCGATGGCGGAGATCACCGTGCGCGAGGCGTCGCGCAGCGCCATCAGTGCGTACCCGAGGTCCTCCGGAATTTCCTCCAGGCGGCCGGGCAGGGCCAGCTCCATCAGCCGCTCGAAGGTCTCCGAGGCGGACTGGAGGGCGTCGGCCGCCTTCTCGTTGACGATCTTCGCGGCGCGGCGGACGGCCCGGTTGACCTGGCCGGGGGTGAGCTCGCCGGTGGCGACCCCGGTGACCCGGGAGACCAGCTCGTGCGCCTCGTCGACGATCAGCACTTCGTGCTGCGGCAGGACGGGGGCGCCCTCGATGGCGTCGATGGCGAGCAGGGCGTGGTTGGTCACCACGACGTCGGCGAGCTTCGCGCGCTCGCGCGCCGCCTCCGCGAAGCACTCCGCACCGTACGCACATTTGCTCGCGCCCAGGCACTCGCGCGAGGAGACGGAGACCTGCGCCCACGCCTTGTCGGAGACACCGGGGGTGAGGTCGTCGCGGTCGCCGGTCTCGGTCTCGTCTGCCCAGTCGCGCATCCGCAGCAGGTCCTTGCCCAGCTTGCTGGTGGGCGAGGTGGCGTCGAGCTGCTCGAACTGGTTGAAGAGGCCTTCCTCCTCGTCCTGCGGCGCGCCTTCGTGGAGGCGGTGCAGGCAGAGGTAGTTCGACCTGCCCTTGAGCATGGCGAACTGCGGGGTGCGGCGCAGCAGCGGCTTCAGCGCCTCCACCGTGCGCGGCAGGTCGCGCTCGACGAGCTGGCGCTGGAGGGCCAGCGTCGCCGTGGCGACCACGACGCGCTCGCCGTGTGCGAGGGCCGGCACCAGATAGCCGAGGGACTTTCCGGTGCCGGTGCCCGCCTGGACGAGCAGGTGGGAATTGTCGTCGACCGCGTCGGCGACGGCCTGGGCCATGGTGACCTGGCCTGGCCGTTCCACGCCGCCGACGGAGGCGACGGCGGCGTGGAGGAGCTCGGGGAGTGAGGGCTTCGTCATAGCCCGACCACCCTACGACGCACCACTGACAACGGCGGTCACAGCCGGGTTCGCTGCGGCTGCCGGAGCCGGTTCCACGGCCCGGATCACCGCCCGCGCCGGGGTCGCCGCCGGGGCCACGACCGGTGTCACGGCCGGTGCAGTGGGTTGGCCACGGTGCCGTGCACTGCGGCGTGCGGGCGGTGCGGGCGGTCGCGGTAGCCGTCGGTGTGCAGGCGGTTGCGGTTGAGGCAGAGGCGTTCCAGCCGGGGCGTCAGCAGGTCGAACGTCTCGAAGCGCTCCTTCAGTTCCGGGAAGCGCGCGTGGTACCGGAGGATTTCAGCCCGTACGAGTGACCAGAACTCGCTCTCGGGGACGCCCATTTGCCCCTCGCACAGCGGCGCGAGGTAGCGGAACACCCCGATGAACAGCCCGGACTGGATGAACTGGGGCAGGAAGGAAGGGGGTTCGGTGAGCAGGGTCCTGCGTACGTCGTCGGACATGCCGGCATGCTCGGGCAGCGGATCCGCGCTGACGTTGACGTCGTCGACGAAGTCCTTGATCGCCAGGCGGACCGGTACGTCGTGCTCGTCGAAGACGACGATGGCATTCTCTCCGTGCGGGGAGAACACCGTTCCGTACCGGTACAGGAAGTGCAGCAGCGGGGGCAGCAGCGCGGCGAAGAGACGGCGCAGCCAGGTTGCCGGGTCCGTGCCGGAGCGTTCGACCAGCTCCGCGGTGAAGGCCCGCCCCTGCGGGTCGGTGTGCAGCAGGGCCGCCAGGGTGCGGGCACGTTCGCCGGGGTCGAGGCGGCTGGCGAGGGGTTCGCGCCAGATCGCGCCGAGCAGTTCCTTGTACTGGTACGGGGCCTCGGGGAGGTGGTCGTAGACGGGGTGCTCGACGGCCACCGAGGCGACCTCGCCGAGCAGCACGACACGGCACTCCTCTTTGAGGAAGGGGTCGGCCGCGTGCAGCCCCTGGACCCAGGCGGTGACGGCAGGGGCGGCCACGGTGCGCTCGGTGGGCAGGCCGCGCCAGACGAGGGTGTTCAGCACGGACAGCGGCAGCTTGACCGTGTGCCGGTCGGGGCGGCTGACGTTGAGGAACGTACGGATGGACTGCTGGGGCAGCCGCAGGTCGCCGTCGGCGGGCAGCGGGACGATCTCACCGCGGGCGATCACGGAAGCGAAGAGCGGCAGGATCGACTCGTCCCACTGCCAGGGGTGCACGGGCAGGTAGAGGTACGAGGCCGGGTCGAGCCCGCGCGCCCGCAGGGCGGCGTCGAAGCTCGCGCGCGTGGGGGCGTCGAGCTCACGCGCGTACAACTGCTCGGGGTCGGCCAGCGAGGGGACTCCCTGGTAGCGGGCGAGGGTGGTGGCGACCGCGATCCACGGAAGTCTGGTGGCCATGCGGGCCTCGGGCGCCCAGGTGGCGGCGTCCTGTGCGGAGAAGCCGACGCGGCCCTTGTTGAGGACGAGCCAGGGGTGGCCCGTCTGGTGGCCTTCGAGCTCGGCGTACCCGAGGTCGGCGAGGCGGGCGGCCGGCAGGGCGGTGTGGTCGAGCCTGGCGTCGGCGGCGAGGGTGGCGGTGAGCTCGCGGACGAGGTGGCCGAGGGTCGCGCCGTCCAGGGCCAGCAGACGCCTGGCGAGGGCGAGGAACCGCACCGGATCGTGGAAGGGACGGCTGCCGCTGTGGTCGTCGGGGTGCCGGATTCCGATGGTGTCCGGGTCGACCTGCCAGCTGCCGTAGGAGCCGCGGCGAGCGCGGAAGGACAGTATTTCGCCGTTGTCGAGGCGGAGTGTGTACGGGGCGGAGGGGGTACCCCTGCGCCTGGCGCCGCTGGTCGCCCCGCTCGTCGCCCCGTCGACGGTCGGCGCCGGGGCGGTGGCCGGGACCGGGGCGGTGGCCGGGACCGGGGCGGCGGCCGGGACCGGTTCGATGATCTCTTCGTAAGCGAACTCGGCGAGCGTCTTGGCGAGCAGCCGGCGGGAGACCCGGTCCCATCCGGCGGCGGTCAGTTCGGGGGGAGCGAACAGGACCGGCGGGGCGGGGTCCGGGGACGGCCGCTGCGATTCTGCCTGGGCCGCGGGCCGCGACCGGGCGGGAGCGGGGACTGACGTGTGGGCGGAGGCTGGCTTCGACACGGTGACTCCTCGGGAGGGAACCAATGCGGGACGAGCGGTGTATTTGAAGCAGCAGATCGTCGTTGTGGCTGATGCGACAAGTCATCGTTGCAGCTGGCGGCAGTGGGCACGGTCGCGCATCATCAGCGCGGCCCGTTTGCGGGGAAGGTCGATTTCGGCGGAGAGGCAGAAGCCCGCTCCCAGGAAGGCGGAGACGGAGGGAGCGTTGCGCAGGTCCGGTTCGGCGACGACCCGGGAGCAAGTGGGGCGGTGGGTGAGGACGAGGTCCGAGACGGCCCTCAGAAGGGTGGTGCCGAGGCCTCGGCCTCGGTCGGCGACACCGCCGATGAGGAGGTGGATGCCGGTGTCGTGCGGGCGGGCCGGGTAGTGACGGGCCAGCGGGTCGAGATCGGCGCGGTAGATCTCCCAGTAGCTCATGGGGGTGCCGTCGAGGATGCCCAGGCAGGGGACGCTGCGTCCGTCGCCGTCGAGTTGGGTGCGCAGGTGGGCGGCCGTGACGTCGTCGGCACCCGCCAGTTCCCAGAACGCGGCGACGGCAGGGTCGTTCATCCACCGGGCGAGCAGGGGCAGATCGCGGGCGGGGCGTACGGGCAGGAGCCGGAATTCACCGGCGGGGGTGTCGGCAGGCCCCCAGTCGGCAACCGAGTCGAGGAGGTCCGGGGTGGCTGGAGACGGCAGTGCGTCTGTCTCGGGAGGGACAGGGGCGGCGTCCTGCTCGGCGAACAGCGCGAGGAACTCGTCGGGCAGCCGGAGGTCCAGGGTCTCCTCGTTGCCCGGTCTCGTACGGGGGGTCGGGCCGGCTCCGGTGTCGGGGCTCGTATCGGTGGGAGGCATCTCGGTGCTCTCCTGTCAGCGGGGCGGACGGGGTGGGTGCAGGGGGCGGATCTTTCGCGCGGGAGCGGAGGGAGCGTTCAGGGGCGGAGGGGGTTGGCGATGGTGACGTAGACGGACTGGGTGTCGACGGGGCCCACCAGCTCGTCCAGCCCGTGCAGCCTGGTCAGCAGATTGGCCTTGCAGCGCAGGGTGGGGGTTTCCAGGAGCTGGGCGGGGAGCGCCGACCCCAGGTCGGTGGTCTTGCCGAGGAATTGGCGCAGGGCGGCGATCAGGACGCGCTCGTCGGCGAGACGCTGGGCACCGAACGCCCCGATGAGACCGAGGATGTTGTTGATGGCGAGGTAGTAGGCGAACCGTTCGTCGGTGACGGCGTCGGCGACGAAGGTGTCGCTGCGGGCGCCGATGCCGGGGAGGCGGGCTTCGAGGGCTTCGCGGTGCGACTCGCGGAAGTAGTAGCCCTGGTTGTCGCGGTAGCGGCCACCGACGGGCCAGCCGTCGCGGTCGAGGAGGACCAGGGTGTTCTGCTGGTGGGCCTCCAGCGCAATGCCGGCCTGCCCGTCGAGCCAGAGCACCGGTCGTACGACCTGGTCGAGGTAGCGCAGGAACCACTCTGCGGCGACGGCTCCGGCGGGCCGGCCGGTACGGGCGGCGAGCCCGGCCACGCACTCCGCGAGGCGGGAGTACATGCCGGCCCGCCCCGGCCAGGGGCGGGGCGCGGTGAGGCCCGCGATGCAGACGGCGTCGTCGTCGGGTCCGAAGGGGTTGTGCCGCAGGATGACGTCGAGGCCGGGGACCGGTGTTCCGTCCGGCGCGTCCACGGCGAGCCAGGCCGGGTCGCGGACGATGTCGAAGTCCGGGTGGACGGCGTGCCATTCCTCGGCGAGGCCGCCGCGCAACAGGCGCTGGACCTCGACGCCGCGGTGGAGTTCCTTGCGGAGGTTCTCGCGGCGGGAGTTGGTGATGCGTACGCCGAGGGAGAGTTTCAGCATGGCCGCCGCGCCCGGCCGGTGCACGGTGCGTACGGAGGACGTGGGGAACCAGGGCTCGCCGTACGGGCCGAGGTCGTGCAGGAGGCCGTCGTCGATGAGGGCGGCGACGGCGGGCCGCAGGGCCAACTCGCGCGCCTGCCAGGGGTGGAGGGGAAGTGCCTCCGTGCCCTCGGGAAGCCGCAGTCCACCGGCCATGCGGGAGACGACCTGCTCCGCCCGGAGCGTGCGTCCGCGCTCGGTCCAGGCGGATTCCCCGGCAAGCACGGACCGGTCGACGGCCATCCAGTGCAGGGGGAAGGAGCCCCTCAGTTCCGGCGAGTAGCGGCGGGCCTCGGCCTCGGAGAGTCCTTCCCTGCTCTTGGGGGTGGGGTGCATCGGGTGGCCGAGCAGGAGGGACTGTTCGGCGGTGAGGAAGAGGTCGGCGCCGTCGGCCGGTTCGGGGTTGATGCGGCGTGCGGCGATGAACTCGGCGGTGCGGCGCACCGAATCGGCGACACGGGCGACCAGGTCCGTGCCCGTACCGGCTTCGGCAGTGCCCGGGCCTGCTGCGGAAGCGGGCTCGCCGGCTTCGGCAGCGTCCGCACCGGCGGCGGCAACGCCCGGACCTGCTGCGGCGGTTGCTCGGTCGGGGAGGTCGGAGCCGCCGCCCGATTCACGGCCGAGGAGGGCCGCGACGGTGACCGCGTCCGCGGGCGGGGCGTGCCGGGGCCCGCAGGCCAGCACCGGCATGCCGAAGCGGTGCCAGCCGGCCGCGGACCAGTAGCGGACGGGGACGAGGAAGGAGGTGCCGCTGCTGTCGAGCGGGATCCGCAGGGTGCGTCCCTGGGGCCGGGGCACGCCGTTCTCCCGTACCCAGCAGCGCAGCAGGTTCTCGACGGCCGCCGCGTCCGCCGCCGTCTGCGGGTCGGGGTGGTTGAGAAGGTCCGGCTGGGCACGCAGCACACCCGGCGGGGGGACGTGCTGTGCGCCGTGCGCCTTGGACTTCTGCCGGGGCACCGTCACCGGCTCGGTCACGTCGGACGTCACGTCACTCGTCACGTCGGTCGTCGCTTCGGTCACGTCGCTCGTCACGTCGGTCGTCCCTGCCGTCGATGCGGTGGTCGCCTCGACTGCGGTGTCCTCGTACGTGTCGGGTGCGGGTGTGGGGTTCACGGAGGGCTTCCTTGTGAGGTTGTTCCGGCATCGGCCGGTGTCGGATCGGCCGATGCCGGACGACTGTCAGTACGACGTCTTCATCGGTTCCCGGCGGTGCGGCTCCTGGCCGCGCTGCTCCTGTCCGTACGGCGACCGTTCGGCGGCGGCGAGCGCGTCGGCGAACCGGTCCAGGACCGCGACGGCCTGCTCGTCGGTGAGGGTGAGCGGAGGCAGCAGGCGCACGACCGCGGCGTGCCGCCCGCCGACTTCGACGATGAGCCCCCGCCGCAGACACTCCCGTTGCACGGCCGCGGCGAGCGCCGGCGACGCGGGCGCAGGACCGTCGCCCGGCCCGCCGTCGCGGGCTCTGCCCTCGCCGGGTCCCGCGTCCGGGCCGAAGCCGCCCGTACCCGCCGCCCGCTCCGGGTCCACCAGCTCGACCCCGATCATCAGGCCGCGGCCCCGGACGTCGCCGATGACCGGGTGCTCGGCGGCCAGTTGCCGCAGCTGCCCGAGCATGCGCGCCCCGAGCTCCCCGGCGCGCTCCGCGAGTCCGTTCTTCCGTACGTACGCCATGGTGGCCGCGCCCGCCGCCATGGCGAGCTGATTGCCGCGGAACGTACCGGCGTGCGCCCCGGGCTCCCAGGCGTCGAGGTCCGCCCGGTAGACGATCACGGCCAGCGGGAGGCTGCCGCCGATGGCCTTGGACATGACCATGACGTCGGGCACCGTCCCGCTGTGCTCGACCGCCCAGAACGTGCCGGTCCTGCCGACCCCGGTCTGCACCTCGTCGACGATCAGCGGGATCGACCGCGCCGCGGTGATCTCCCGCATCCGCCGCAGCCAGCCGTCGGGCGCGGGGATGACGCCGCCCTCCCCCTGCACCGCTTCGAGGATCATCCCGGCGGGCTGCGGCACCCCGCCCTTGGGGTCGTCCAGCAGGTTCGCGGTCCAGCGGGCGGACAGATCGGCGCCACGCTCCCCGCCGGTCCCGAACGGACAGCGGTAGTCGTACGGATAGGGCAGCCGGGTCACTCGTACGTCCGGCGCCCCGCCCGAGACGTCGAGCGCTCCCGCGGTCATCCCGTGGTACGCCCCGGTGAACGCCAGCAGTCCGCTGCGTCCCGTGGCGGTGCGGACCAGTTTCAGCGCGGCCTCGACCGCGTCCGTCCCTGCCGGGCCGCAGAACTGCACCCGGGCGTTGTCGGCCAGCGGCCCCGGGAGCGTCTCGAACAGTTCGGTGGTGAAGGCATCCTTGACCGGCGTGGCCAGGTCCAGGACGTGCAGCGGGGCCCCCGAGTCGATGACCTTCTTGATCGCTTCGAGAACCACCGGATGGTTGTGTCCGAGCGCGAGCGTGCCCGCCCCGGAGAGGCAGTCCAGGTAGCGCCGCCCGTCCGCCCCCTCGATCGTCAGCCCGCGCGCCCGTACGGGAACGATGGGCAGCGACCGTGCATAGGTGCGGGCCGCGGACTCGCGCAGCGACTGCCGCCGCAGGATGCCTTCATGGGCAACGGTCGCCCGGTCGGCGGGCACCACCGCCGGAGCAGGTTCGGTCACGGCCACGACTGCTGGTCCTCCCCCAGGTGTACGTACGTACGGATTCGCGCGCATGGCCCCGCAGGGCTGAACGGCGTCCCGATGTCCCTCGTACGTACCAACGACTGTGAACCCGAGGGATCACGGGCAATCAGAAGATCCTTCCGGCGACGGAACCACGCCCCTGCCGTTCACCGTCCCCATCGTCACCGGCATAGTGGGGCCGAACCGGCTCCGCCGCAGTGGGGCCGAGCAGCGGGGCCGAGCAGGCTCCGTCTGCTTCACCGGCTCCACCCGCCTTGCCCGACACGTCCGAAGTCCCAGGGGGAACAAGACATGCGACCCATCCGCCCGGCCTGCACCGCACCCCGTAGGAGGAGCGCACGTCGCAGAAGCGCACCCCTGCTCTCCGTCGTCGGCCTCACCGCCGCACTCGCCCTGACCGCGACCGCCTGTGGCCCCACCGAGGACGGCGCTGCCGGCACGCCCGGCTCGCAGGTCACCAACTCGGCGGGCGCACCCGGCGGCTCCGCCGACGACAAGATCACGATTCCGGACGATCTCAAGGACCGGCTCAAGGAGCACGGGGTCGACCTGGACAAGTGGAAGAACGGCGAGTGGAAGAACTGGGACAAGGAGCAGTGGCTCCGCGAGGCCCAGGACTTCATCAACCCGATCATCGCGGGGCTGTGGGACCCGGATCGCATGAAGGACGCGGAGAAGCCCCCGAAGCAGCCCGTCGACAATGACATTTCGGGCGACAAGGGTGTCACGGACCCGACTCCCGCGCGTCTGCCGGCGAAGGCCGTCAAGGCTCCGTACCACTCCAGCGCCACGGAGTCCGGCCGGCTCCTGTTCGACGGCCCCGAGGGCTCGATGGCCTGTTCCGCCACGGTTGTGAAGGACCCGGCGCACCCGGGCAAGTCCAACCTGGTGTGGACCGCGGGCCACTGCGTGCACGCGGGCGCGAAGGGCGGCTGGTACCGCAACATCGCCTTCGTCCCGTCGTACAACGACCAGGCCAAGGCA
Source organism: Streptomyces sp. NPDC054863 (assembly GCF_053610825.1). Lineage (NCBI taxonomy): Bacteria > Bacillati > Actinomycetota > Actinomycetes > Kitasatosporales > Streptomycetaceae > Streptomyces > Streptomyces sp. NPDC054863. The sequence continues at coordinate 9,689 of NZ_JBSGZD010000260.1, forward strand.
GTGAGCAAGAGCACGCCGCGCAAGCAGGTCGCGCCCTACGGCGTGTGGTGGGCCAAGAGCGCGCTCACCTCCGACCAGTGGATCTCGCAGGGCGGCCCGACCGGCGGCGACGGCGCCCCGTACGACTTCGCGGTGCTGAGCGTGACGCCCGAGGGCGGGGCCGGCAAGTCCCTGGAGGAGACGGTCGGTTCCGCACTCCCGGTCGCGTTCGACGCCCCGGCCGTTCCGAAGATCGCGAACATGCGGGCGACCGGCTACCCGGCGGCCCCGCCGTTCGACGGCGAGCGCATGTTCCAGTGCACCGACAAGCCCGGGCGGCTCTCCGTGAAGCCCGCGCAGCCGACCATGTACCGCATCGGCTGCACCATGACCGGCGGTTCGTCCGGCGGTGGCTGGGTCGCACAGGGCCAGGACGGCAAGCCCGCACTGGTGTCCAACACCTCGATCGGCCCGGTGACGGCCGGCTGGCTGGCCGGCCCGCGACTCGGCCCCGAGGCGAAGGCCATCTACGACAAGGCCGGCACGAAGTAGCAACGGCAGCAGAGGGCCCCCGGGACGTGTCCCGGGGGCCCTCTGCTACGTTCCGCACTGCGCTTCTTCATGACGCGCTCATGACATAACTGAAAGTTCGACCGAAAGTACCCAGGGGGAACGTTTCCATGCGATCCATACGTCCGCTGCTGGCCGTCACCGGCCTCGCCGCGGCCCTCGTGCTGACGGCCACGGCCTGTGGCCCGACCGAGGACAAGTCCGGTGGCAACGCCGTCGACAAGGCCCCGGCCGCCTCCACTCCCGCCGACGGCCAGGGCAACGGCGACGTCGCGCTTCCCAAGGACCTCGCCGACAAGCTCAAGGAGCACGGCGTCGACCCGGAGAAATGGAAGAACGGCGAGTGGAAGAACTGGGACAAGGACAAGTGGCTGCGCGAGGCCAAGGACTTCGTCAACCCGGTCATCGCCGGATTGTGGAAGCCGGAGCGGATGCAGACCGCCAAGGACCCCGCGAAGACGATGACGGCCGGTGACCTCTCCAGCGGCCAGGGAGTCTCCGACCCGGAGCCCCGCCCGGTCCAGGCGGCCCGCGAGAAGACCCCGTACACCAAGCACGGCGCCCCGGTCGGCAAGATCTTCTTCGACTCGCCCAAGGGTCACATGGTCTGCTCCGGCACCGTGATCAAGGACGTGAACAACCCCGGGAAGTCCAACCTCGTCTGGACGGCCGGGCATTGCGTGCACGCGGGCGGTGCGGGCGGCTGGTACCGCAACATCGTCTTCGTCCCCGCGTACAACAACCACGCGAAGTCACCTGCCGCGCTGAGGGCAGCACCCCCGCAGGAAGAGGCTCCGTACGGCGCCTACTGGGCGGACTGGGTGTCGACCTCCGGCGAGTGGATCCGCGACGGCGGCCCGACGGGCGGCAACGGCGCGCCGTACGACTACGCGGTCCTGCACGTGAAGCCGGAGAACGGCGGCAAGTCCCTGGAGGAGACCGTCGGCGCCTCGATCGCGGTCAACTTCAACGCCCCGGACACCCGGCGGATCAGTGCGATGGGCGCCTGGGGCTACCCGGCGGGGCCGCCGTACAACGGCTTCATCATGCACAAGTGCGTCGACCGCCCGAACCGGCTGTCCATCAGCCCGACCACGCCCACGATGCACCGCATCGGCTGCACCATGACCGGCGGTTCCTCGGGCGGCGGCTGGTTCGCCAAGCAGCCGGGCGGGCAGCTGGCGCTGGTGTCCAACACCTCGATCGGCCCGGTCACGCACGGCTGGCTGGCCGGCCCGCGACTCGGCAAGGGCGCGGAGCAGATCTACACGATGATGAGCAAGAAGTACGGCAGCAAGTAGCACCCAGCGAAGAGGCCGGTGGCCCGCACCCCCGTGA
>NZ_JBSGZD010000261.1:0-11380 GCF_053610825.1 Streptomyces sp. NPDC054863
GTCCCGGTGGCGGTGGCGGCGGCTTCGCCGGTCGTCCGGGTGGCGGTTTCGGCGGCGGCGGTGGACGTCCCGGCTTCGCCGGCCGTCCCGGTGGTCCCAACGCACGTGGTGGCACGCAGGGCGCCTTCGGCCGCCCCGGCGGTCCCGCGCGTCGCGGTCGCAAGTCGAAGCGTCAGAGGCGCCAGGAGTACGAGGCCATGCAGGCCCCGTCCGTGGGCGGCGTGATGCTGCCCCGCGGCAACGGACAGACCGTCCGCCTGTCGCGCGGTGCCTCGCTCACCGACTTCGCCGAGAAGATCAACGCCAACCCGGCGTCGCTCGTCGGCGTGATGCTGAACCTCGGCGAGATGGTCACTGCCACGCAGTCCGTCTCCGACGAGACGCTCAAGCTGCTCGCGGACGAGATGAACTTCATCCTGGAGATCGTCAGCCCGGAGGAGGAGGACCGAGAGCTTCTCGAGTCCTTCGACATCGAGTTCGGCGAGGACGAGGGCGGCGAGGACATGCTCGTCTCCCGTCCGCCGGTCGTGACCGTCATGGGTCACGTCGACCACGGTAAGACCCGCCTCCTGGACGCGATCCGCAAGACGAACGTCGTTGCGGGCGAGGCCGGTGGCATCACGCAGCACATCGGTGCGTACCAGGTCGCCACCGAGGTCAACGGTGAAGAGCGCGCCATCACCTTCATCGACACCCCCGGTCACGAGGCGTTCACCGCCATGCGTGCCCGTGGTGCGAAGTCCACCGACATCGCGATCCTCGTGGTCGCGGCCAACGACGGTGTGATGCCGCAGACGATCGAGGCGCTCAACCACGCCAAGGCCGCCGGTGTACCGATCGTCGTCGCGGTCAACAAGATCGACGTCGAAGGTGCCGACCCGGTCAAGGTGCGCGGTCAGCTCACCGAGTTCGGTCTGGTGGCGGAGGAGTACGGCGGCGACACGATGTTCGTCGACATCTCGGCCCGTCAGAGCCTCAACATCGAGGCCCTGCTGGAAGCGGTCATCCTGACCGCGGACGCTTCGCTCGACCTCCGGGCGAACGCCGAGATGGACGCACAGGGCATCGCGATCGAGGCCCACCTCGACAAGGGCCGCGGCGCTGTCGCCACCGTCCTCGTCCAGCGCGGTACCCTCCGCGTCGGCGACACGATGGTTGCGGGCGACGCCTACGGCCGAGTCCGCGCCATGCTCGACGACAACGGCAACAACATCCAGGAAGCGGGTCCCTCGACCCCCGTCCTGGTGCTGGGTCTCACCAACGTCCCCGGCGCAGGCGACAACTTCCTCGTCGTCGACGAGGACCGTACGGCCCGTCAGATCGCCGAGAAGCGTGCCGCTCGTGAGCGGAACGCGGCGTTCGCCCGCCGTGGCGTCCGGTTCTCCCTGGAGAACCTGGACGAGGCCCTCAAGGCCGGTCTGGTGCAGGACCTCAACATCATCATCAAGGGTGACGCGTCCGGTTCGGTGGAGGCTCTCGAGTCCTCGCTGCTCCAGCTCGAAGTCTCCGACGAGGTCTCGATCCGCGTCCTGCACCGTGGTGTGGGTGCGGTCACCGAGTCCGACATCGACCTGGCGACGGGTTCCGACGCCATCGTCATCGGATTCAACGTCCGTGCGGCCGGCCGTGCTCAGCAGATGGCCGAGCGCGAGGGCGTCGACGTCCGCTACTACTCGGTGATCTACCAGGCCATCGAGGAGATCGAAGCAGCGCTCAAGGGCATGCTCAAGCCGGAGTACGAGGAGGTCGAGCTCGGTACCGCGGAGATCCGCGAGATCTTCCGCTCGTCCAAGCTCGGCAACATCGCCGGTGTCCTCATCCGCTCGGGCGAGGTCAAGCGCAACACCAAGGCGCGCCTCGTCCGCGACGGCAAGGTCATCGCGGAGGACCTCAACATCCAGGGTCTGCGCCGCTTCAAGGACGACGTCACCGAGATCCGCGAAGGGTTCGAGGGCGGTATCAACCTCGGCAACTTCAACGACATCAAGATCGACGACGTCATCGCGACGTACGAGATGCGGGAGAAGCCGCGCGGCTGAGACCGCGTTGCAGGCACCGTGATCCGGGGCTGAGCCCCTGATGTCAGCAGTATCGGTCGGGGCCGCTCGGCGGAGATTATTTCCGTCGAGCGGCCCCGCCGTTGCGTGTACGGTTCTTGTGTCCCTGCCAAGCAGTGGCAGCGGTACACGAACCCGAACCGGCGGGACATCCGGACACACATGTATGTGGGGACTCTGTCCTTCGACCTCCTGCTCGGCGACGTACGGTCGCTGAAGGAGAAACGCTCCATCGTCCGGCCGATCGTCGCCGAACTGCACCGCAAGTACGCGGTCAGCGTGGCGGAGGTGGGAGATCAGGACCTCCACCGCAGGGCCTTGATCGGACTCGCGGTGGTGTCCGGCGACACGGGGCACCTCACAGACGTACTGGACCGGTGCGAGCGCATGATGGCCGCCCGGCCCGAGGTGGAGTTGCTGTCGGTACGGCGGCGGCTGCACAGTGACGAAGACTGAGCAAGCAGAACGTAATAACAGGGAGAAGGACCAGTGGCCGACAACGCTCGGGCGAAGAAGCTGGCGGACCTCATTCAGCAGGTTGTCGCCGAGAAGCTGCTGCGCGGGGTCAAGGACCCGCGCCTGGGGACGCACGTGACGATCACGGACACCCGCGTCACCGGTGACCTGCGGGAGGCCACGGTCTTCTACACGGTGTACGGCGACGACGAGGACCGGGCCAGTGCGGCGGCCGGACTCCAGAGCGCGAAGGGCGTCCTGCGCTCGGCGGTCGGGCAGGCGGCGGGCACCAAGTTCACGCCCACCCTGACATTCGTCGCGGACGCTCTCCCGGAGAACGCCAAGACGATCGAGAGCCTGCTCGACAAGGCGCGGGCCACCGACGCGAAGGTGCGCGAGGTGTCCTCGGGCGCCACGTTCGCCGGCGACGCGGACCCGTACAAGAAGCCCGGTGACGACGACGAGGACGACGCCGCCGTATGAGCACAGCAGTAACGAAGACGCCGGACGGCCTTGTCATTGTCGACAAGCCGTCCGGCTTCACTTCGCACGACGTCGTCGCCAAGATGCGCGGGATCGCCAAGACCCGCCGCGTCGGCCACGCCGGCACGCTCGACCCGATGGCGACGGGGGTTCTGGTACTCGGCGTCGAGAAGGCGACCAAGCTGCTCGGCCACCTCGCGCTCACCGAGAAGGAGTACCTGGGCACCATCCGGCTCGGCCAGGACACCCTCACGGACGATGCCGAGGGCGACATCCTCAGCTCCACCGACGCGTCCGCGGTGACCCGCGAGGGCATCGACGCGGGCGTCGCTGAGCTGTCGGGCGCCATCATGCAGGTGCCGTCCAAGGTCAGCGCCATCAAGATCGACGGCAAGCGTTCGTACAAGCGGGCCCGCGAGGGCGAGGACTTCGAGATCCCGGCACGTCCGGTGACCGTCTCCTCCTTCCAGGTGTACGACGTGCGCCCGGCGGTCGCGGAGGACGGGACGCCGGTCGTCGACCTGGTGGTCTCGGTGGTGTGCTCCTCGGGTACGTACATCCGCGCCCTCGCGCGCGACCTGGGCGCCGGACTCGGCGTCGGCGGCCACCTCACCGCGCTCCGGCGCACCCGGGTCGGTCCGTACGGTCTGGACGGGGCGCGCACCCTGGACCAGCACCAGGAGGAGCTGACCGTCATGCCGATCGCGGACGCGGCGGCAGCGGCGTTCCCGAGGTGGGACGTCGACGAGAAGCGGGCCGCTCTGATCATGAACGGCGTGCGCATCGACATGCCGGCGCACGCGCGCAACCCGGTGGCCGTGTACGGGCCCGACGGGCGGTTCCTCGCTCTGGTGGAGGAGCAGCGCGGCAAGGCGAAGAGTCTGGCCGTCTTCGGCTGAGCCGGACATCGGCGGAGCGTGGGCCGGGCAGTTGGCATGCTGTCCGGTCCACGGCTCCCTCCCGCCTCCCCCCCCCGCCATGGTTCTGTCCGTTTCAAGTCGGGGATTCACCCCTGCGGGCGGGCGCTCGGAGTGAATGCGGGGAGTGACGGGGGGCGCTTTCGACAGGCGTTCTTCTGCAACTGATCATCCTCTGCCTACGGTCGTGGGCAGGGGGTGTTCTTCCATGGCGGACGGGACCCGGCCGGTTGTGCCGGTCGTGCTGGTGCGGATCTGCGACCTGGCCGGACGGCCGCGCGGCACCGGCTTCGTCGCGGACGACCTGGGCACCGTCGTCACCAGTCACGAGAGCGTCGACGGGCTGAGCCGCCTCGTCCTGCACGCCCCGGGCGACCGCACCTGTCTCGCCGAGGCCGACGCCATCACCCCGCTGCCGGAGCACGGCCTCGCGCTCGTACGCACCGAGGGGCTCGGTGTGCGCCCGCTGCCGGTGACCGGGCGGACGGAGATCGCGGCCGGGACGTACGTACGGCTGGTGGCCGGGGGGTGGCGGGAGGCGCGGGTGCTGGGGGCGGCGCCCGTGACGTACACGGCGACCGACCGATTCCATCTCCTGGACTCCGCGATGGAGTTGGCGATGGGGACGGCGGGGAGCGACGCGCTGCGGCTGGGCGGGGCGGCGGTCGGGGGGCCGGTCCTCGACGCGGAGACCGGGGCGGTGCTGGCGGTGATCGGCACCTCGCTGCTTCCCCAGGCTCTCCACTTCGTTCGAGCAGGGGAGACCCCGCGTGAGCACCCGGCGGCCGGTTACGCCGTACCGCTGACGCGTGGCGCGGACGGTCCGCTGGGGGAGCTGCTGCGGCGGAACGCGGCGAGTGTGCCCGCGTATGGAGCGGACCTCAATCTTGCGGGAGCGCTCCAGCTGACGGCCACGTCGGTGGGGTCGGTGGGCGGGCCCTGTGCATGGCGGGATCCGGTCGAACGGGACTGGCCGGCACGGGAGTTGGCGGACTTCGGGGTGGGCGGTGCGGCGGTCCTCGGGCTGGTGGGTGCGCCCGGGACCGGACGTACCACCGAGCTCGCGGCACTCGCCGCGCGGCGGGCCGACGGGCCAGGCCCCGCGCCGACCGTCTGGCTGCGCGGGGCCGATCTGCGGGACGGGGACGCGTCGGTCGCGGCTGCGGTGGGGCGGGCGCTGGCGCAGGCGGGGCGGATCGTCGCCGCGTCCGGGACGCCGGGGGACATGGGCGTGGCCACGCCGGAACGGGTGGCGCGGCTGGCGCGGGACGCCGGGCGGCCCCTGCTCGTACTCCTGGACGGGCCCGAGGAGATGCCGCCCCTGCTCGCGCACCGGCTCGCGGAGTGGACGGCGGGGACGGCGGACTGGCTGCGGGAGTGCGGGACGCGGCTGGTGATCGCGTGCAGGCCGGAGCACTGGGAACAGGCCGGGGCGCTCTTTCCGCCGGAGGTGCTGCATCCGCTGCGTGCGGACCGGCTGCCTCCGGCGGTCCTCATGGGGGACCTGGAGGAGGCCGAGGCGGCCCGCGCGCGGGAAAGGTACGGGATCGAGGACGGGGCGCTCGGCGCACCGGACGCCCGGCACCCGCTGACCCTGCGGCTGCTGGCGGAGGTACGGGCGGCGCTGCCGGGAGGCACGGCGCCGGGGTGCCCGACGCGGGAGGAGGTCTTCGACGCGTACCTGGGTCTGGTCTGTCTGCGGGTGGCGGTACGAGTGGCCGCGGGCCGGCGCCCGGCGCCGCGGGGCACAGCGGTGCGTCGGCTGGCGGCAGAGGTGTCCGGCCGGGTGCACGAGGCGGCGCGGCGGTGCTTGGGCCCCGGGCAGGGGGAGCTGGACCGCGAGTCCTTCGAGGAGATCTTCCCGTGGCGCACGGGGTGGGCGTCGGCGGTGCTGACGGAAGGGGTGCTGGTACCTGCGGGGGGCGGATACCGGTTCGCACACGAGGAGGTGGCGGACTGGGTGCAGGGGGCGCACTTGGACCTGAGGGAGGCGCTGGAGGGGTTGACGGCCCCTCCGGCGTTCGATGACGCGCGGTCGCAGGGCGGGGGCGGGGTGCAGGCCGGGTTCGAGGCACTGGGCGGGGATGGGGTGCAGGCCGGGCACGGGGTGCAGGGCGGGTTCGAGGCGCAGGGCGGGGGCGGGTCGCAGGGCGGGCATGGGGTGCAGGCTGGGGGTGGGGTGCAGGTTCGGACGTTGAGGCGCACGGCGCAAGCAGCGCGCGTGCTGCCCGTGCCGCGTCACAGGATCGGGCCCGTGGTGGAGGCCATGCTCCTGCTGGAGCGGAATGTCGGCACCGGCGAACTGGCCGTGTGCATGCGTGAGTTGATCGCGTCCCTCCAGGCCCTGGAGGGCGAGGACACCGCCGACGCCCAGTGGTGGAGCGCCCAGCTGCTCGCGGAGACCCTGCTGCGGGTGCCCGACGTCGGGCCGTACAGCGCCGTGCTGAAGGAGCTCGCCGAAGCGGTCACCGCGCGTTCGCTGCACGGGGGCGGCCCGCAGGGGCTCGGCGGCCTCGGCCGGTTCGGGCCCTGGTTCTGGGAGCGGATCGGAGTCGACCAGGCCGAACGGGTCGACCTGCTGCGGGTGCTGGTGCTCGCGGACGGGGAGCCGGACGCGCAGCCCTCCGCCGAGGAGACCCGGTCCGGCGCCCTGCCCGCCCCCCGCTACCTCGACGCCCTGGTGCGTCTGCTCGTCGTGGATGTGCGGCGGGTGCAGGTCCTGCTGTGCGGGTGGTTCGGGGACGGGCGGGTGCTGCCGGGTGGGGCCGGGCTCACCGTGGCCGAGGTCGCGCAGGCGGTGCTGCACACGCATCGGGGTCTCGCCGTCGACGATCTCGTGGAGACGCTGGTGGAGGCGGGGCATGCCCGGGCCGACGAGCTGCTGCACGTACTCGCCGCGGACGAGCCCGGCGCGCTGTGCCGGGCCGTCGAACGGTGGGCGCACGACGGACGCGTCGAGCGGCGGGTGGCCGCCGCCTCCTACGGGAGTGTGGTGGCCCCGCACGCGGAGGGAGCCGCGGACCGGGAGCTGCTGCGGTTCGCCGCGCTCGCGCTGCTGGCGCGGGGGGAGGACCTGGGTCTGCACGGGGCTGCGCTGGCACTTCTCGTACGGGATCCCGCTTCGCGGTCGCGGTTCCTGCCGCGGGCCGTGGCCGCGTTCGTCGTCGGGGAGCCGCGGGTGCCCGCGGAGGCGCTCGTCGCCGCGCTGAGCACGCATCCGGAGGCCGTCCTCGCCGCGCTCAGGACCGGGCTGCACGCCGTCGACGCCCGGGCGGCGGAAGTGCTGGGCGCCCTGGCGGGTGTGCACACGCCCGATCTCGCCCACCGCACCGCCGCCCTCGTTGCGGACTACGCGGCGCGGCGACCGGACGGCGCCGGGCACGTGGCCGCGTATGTCGACGCGCGGCTGGAGAGCGGGCCCGGGGCGCGGGACGTGCTGTTTCCGCTGGTGAGCGGGGTGCTGCGGGGGACCTGCCGGCAGGTGAGGAGTGCACTGGCACCTGTGCTTGCCGCACCCGGGACACCGGCATCGGCCGCACTGCGGGCCGAGCTCCTCGACGTACTCATGGAGTACGAGGCGTACGGGGAGCAAGGGGAGCAAGGGGAGTACGGGGAGTACGGGGAGTACGGGGAGTACGGGCGCGAGGAGTCGGGGCGGCGGGAGCAGGACGTGCTGGACGCCGTGCTCCGGGCCGCCGCGTGCGGGGCGCGGGGGCGGGCCGAGGAGTGGAGCAGGGAGCTGGTGCGGCGGGCCGGGACGCTCTTCGTCCGTACGCCTGAGGGGGCCACGCGTTTCGACCGGCGGCTCGTGGCGCTGGCCCGCGAGCTGCCCGGATTCGCCCCGCTGCTCGCCGGGTGGCTGGCCGCCGCGCCGCACGAGTGGGCGGCCCTGGTCGGTCCCAGCTCGCGGCGGACGGTGCAGGCGCTGGCCGAGGCCGCATCGCCCGAGTGCGAGGACGGGGGCACCGATGCGGGGTGCCGGGCGTGGGCATGGCAGTCTTAGACCTGCGTAAGAGCAGGCTTCGGGGTCCGCCCCGACCCCCTGGCAGCCAACATCACGTACAAGAGACGTACAAGGAGCGGTCACAGTGCAGCGCTGGCGTGGCTTGGAGGACATCCCCCAGGACTGGGGACGCAGCGTCGTCACCATCGGCTCCTACGACGGCGTGCACCGCGGGCACCAGCTGATCATCGGGCGGGCGGTGGAGCGCGCCCGCGAGCTGGGCGTGCAGTCCGTCGTGGTGACCTTCGACCCGCACCCGAGCGAGGTCGTGCGTCCCGGCAGCCACCCGCCGCTGCTGGCCCCGCACCACCGGCGCGCCGAGCTGATGGCGGAGCTGGGCGTCGACGCCCTGCTGATCCTGCCGTTCACGAGTGAGTTCTCGAAGCTCTCGCCCGCCGAATTCGTGGTGAAGGTGCTGGTCGACAAGTTGCACGCGCAGCTCGTGGTCGAGGGCCCGAACTTCCGGTTCGGGCACAGGGCCGCCGGGAACGTCGCGTTCCTCGCCGAGCTGGGCCCGACGTACGACTACGACGTCGAGGTCATCGACCTGTACGTGAGCGGTGCGGCGGGCGGCGGCGAGCCGTTCTCCTCCACGCTCACCCGGCGCCTCGTCGCCGAGGGCGACGTCGCGGGCGCCGCCGAGATCCTGGGCCGCCCGCACCGCGTCGAAGGCGTCGTCGTACGGGGCGAGCAGCGCGGTCGCGAGCTGGGCTACCCCACCGCCAACGTGGAGACCCTGCCACACACCGCCGTACCGGCCGACGGCGTGTACGCGGGCTGGCTGACCGCCGACGGCGAGCGGATGCCGGCGGCGATCTCGGTGGGCACGAACCCGCAGTTCGAGGGCAAGAAGCGGACCGTCGAGGCGTACGCCATCGACCGCGTGGACCTTGATCTGTACGGGCTGCACGTGGCCGTGGAATTCCTGGCGTACGTGCGCGGCATGGCCAAGTTCGAGTCGATCGACGCGCTGCTCGAAGCGATGGCGGACGACGTGAAGCAGTCGCGGTCGCTGATCGCAGACGCCGACGCGAAGCAGAAGCAGAAGTAGAAGTAGGGGGGAGGGGCGGCTCGCCGCCCCTCCCCCTCCCGTTTCACCCCGTGTGCACCTCCAGCGCGCTCCGTACCGCCGACTCCAGTGCCCCCTCGATCCAGGCCGGTTTGACCGAGGTGTGGCAGCCCGCGAAGTGCAGCCGTCCCTCGGCCGCCGGGATGTCCGGGAACAGTTCCGTGTGCTGGCCGGGCAGCAGCACCGACGCCTCTCCGTACGCGTACGGGTCGCGCATCCACGACTGGGTCTTGCCGACCCCCGTGTAGAACACCTCGATCCGCTGCCCGTACACGTCCTGCACCCCGCCCAGCGCACGCGGGTAGCGCTCCTCGTCGTCGAAGGAGTCCCACTTCAGGGCGTCGTCGGCCCAGCTGTACGAGGCCAGCAGCACGCCGCCCGCGCTGCCGGGCACCGGGTACGACGGCTCGAACATGAACCGGTTGGGGTTGTCGGTCGTCGACCCGCCGCCGATCACGTGCGCCGCCTCCGGCTGGACGTGCTGGGTGGCGCAGTGCGCCGCGTAGTGCACCCGCTGGCTGTGCGAGATGTGCCCCTTCGGGACGGACGGGTGGACGCCGAGCAGCGTGCCGTCGGCCCGGACCCTGCCGCGCCGGTAGGCGTCGTACAGGCCCGGCCGGATCTCGTTCAGCTCCCGTTCCCAGTCCGCCTCGTCGAACTCCCACCAGCGGCGCGAGAATTCCAGCAGCACCTTGGTCGCCGAGTCGTAGTGCACCTCGGTCACCGCGCGCCGCTTCCGGTACGAGAGGGCGGGCGTGAAGGTGACGTGGCGCAGGCCGCTGAACGGCACGGTGAGGATCACCTCGTCGCCGTGGAAGGTCTCCTGCACCACGTCTGCGCCGTCGCGGCCCTCGGAGACGGTGTGCACGACGACCCCGCGCGGCCCGTGCTCGACGCGTACCGCGCGCCGGTCGAGCCGTACGGCGTCCTTCACCCGGTCGTAGAGCGCGTCGGCGAGCGTCGCGGTGCCGCCGGGCAGTTCGTAGAACGCGGTGTCCGGGCTGATCAGGGCCGCGGACAGGAAACTGTGCACGAACCCCAGATGCAGCCGGGAGGTCATGTTCCCGACCGTGCCGATCAGGTCGATCGTCGCGTCGTCGAGCTTCGCCCGCTCCGTCAGGTACCGGTACATCGACCAGTGGCCGTACGTTTCGAGGACCGTCGCCCAGCCCTCCACCAGCGCGTCGCCGCTCTTCCCTTCGATCAGCGCGCGGGCGGGTGCGAGCGCGGCGCGCACGATGTCGGTGGCGGGCACGGTCTCGTACTGCGCGGGAACACCGAAGGAACGATTCACCGCACGGGGGTCGCGCTGGTAGTCGGCCCGGCGGGCCCGGACGCCGTTGACCACGATCCAGGTACGGAGGGCGGGGTTGCCGAACGAGTCCACGTCGGTCAGGTGGAAGCGACGGCGCTTGAGCCCGAGGGAGTCCAGCAGGCCGGTGACCAGCGGATGGCTCTCGGGGATGCGCATCGCACCGGCCTCGGCGTACTGCCCGGGGTCGGCGAAGGGCTGCTCGGCGTTCTCGTGGCCACCGGTGCGGAAGGTCTTGATCCGGCCGCCGACCCGGTTGCCGTTGGCCTCGACGACGGTGACCTTGTGGCCGGCCTGGAGGAGGAGGTGCGCGGCGGCCATTCCCGCCGGTCCCGCACCGACGATCAGGACCTTCTTGGGGGCGCGGCGGCTGCGCGGCAGGCCGTCGCCGAAGAGGATGCGCGAGTAGCGGGGCACCAGGGGCTGGTTGTCCCCGTCGAGTACGAGGACGGCGCGGGCCACGGCGCGGCAGACGTCCCGGGGCGCGGGCGCCTGGGCGGGGGCCTGCGAAGGGGAGAGCGGCGGGGACGCGGCGTTGGCGACCGCGCTGCCGGGGAGGGCGAGGGCGGCAGCGGCGCCGGTCGCGGCGATGACCGTGCGCCTGGACGGCCCCGCACTTTGATGGCTTTCGTATCTATTCGTTGTCATTCGGCCCAGATTCGTCCCCGGCAGGTGGGAGGCAGCAGGAAACACTCGCACGAGTGGAGCGATTCACCCGTTCCGCCCACCGGGCCCGGGCGCTCTCCGGATGCGGAAGACGGCCCGTTGCGGCAACGTGGTCGAGGTCCGAATCTCTGGACCCCTGTACCCCCTGTACCTCTGTGAAAGGCAGGACCCGTGACTGACGGCGAAAGCACCTTCGACAAGCTCAAGGGCAAGGCCAAGGAGATGGGCGGCAAGGCCACCGGCGACGACCGGCTGAAGAGCGAGGGCCAGGCCGACCAGCTCAAGGCGAAGGCCGAGGAGATGCGCGACAAGGCCAAGGACAAGGCCGAGGGCATCAAGGACTCGTTCGGCCGCAAGAAGGACGACAACGCCTGACGGTGCGCGCGCGCCCCAGCGACGAGCGGGCCCGGACGCACC
>NZ_JBSGZD010000262.1:0-11363 GCF_053610825.1 Streptomyces sp. NPDC054863
GCCCGGGCCCTGGCCGCCGCCGATCCCGCCGCCGGTCAGGGACGGGCCCTTCTTCTTGCTCTCCGGGTAGTCGTAGTAGTCGTAGTTGCCCGACCCGCCGCCCTTGATGTTGTTGAGGTTCGGCGAGCCGGTGTTGCCCGTGGTGCGGCCGTACTGGTCGGTGGTGACCGTCCGCCCGTCCGGGTAGGTGATCTGGTGACCACCGTTCTTGAGCTGCTTGTCGACGGTGCCGTCCGGGTACTTCGTGGTGGTCGAACCGTCCGGGTTGTGGGTGGTCTGCGCAGGGCCGGGGCCGCCCCTGGTGTTCAGGTGCTCGGTCTTCTTGTTGCCGTCGGCGTCGGTGGTCGTGTAGGTGCCGTCCGGGCCGATCCTGGTGTTGCTGCCGTCCTTGTACGTCGTCGAGACGGTGCCGTCGCGGCCCACCTGTGCGACGGAACCGTCGGCGTACGTAATGGTCGACGTGCCCTTGCCCAGGTGCGAGACGGTCTTCGTGCCGTCCGGGTCGACCGTGGTCACGGTGCCGTTCGCCGAGACGGTGGTCTTCGTGCCGTCCGCGTGCGTGGTGGTGGTCGCGCCGTCCTTGCCGAACACCGTGGACGAGCCGTCCGGGTTCTTCACGGTCGAGCCGGGCTGCGGGTGGCTGGTGGTGCTGTTGCCCTGCGCGTCGGTGGTGGTGAGCGTGCCGTCCGGGGTCAGCTTGGTCGACGTGCCGTCGGGGTACTGCGTGATCGTCGTGCCGTCCGGCCTGACGGTGGCCTTGGAACCGTCCTGGTAAGTGACGGTCTGGCTGCCGTCCTTGTTCAGGACGGTCCGCGATCCGTCCGGGTTGTTCGTCACGGACGTGCCGTCCGGGTTGACCGTGGTGGTCGTGCCGTCCTTGTGCGTGGTGGTGCGCGAGCCGTCGGCGTTGTACGAGGTCGTACTGCCGTCGGGTCCCTTGACGGTCTTGACGGGGCCGCCGCCTCCGGTGCCCCAACCGCCGCCCCCGCCGATGGGGTTCAGGTTCGGCGGGAGGACGCCCGCAGGGGTGGTCTCCTTGTGGCCGTCCGGGAAGGTGGTGGTGGTCGAGCCGTCCGGGTTCTTGACGGAGATCGAGCCGTCGGGGTTCTTGATGGCGCCGCCGGGGCCGACTCCATTGCCGCCCAGGTCGTTGAGGCTCGGCGGGGGCACTTTGACCTTGTTTTCGCCGCCTGCGCCGCCGGTGCCGCCGCCGGTGCCGCCGCCTTTGCCACCACCAAGGCCGCCCGCGCCGCCGCCTAGGCCGAGGCCGCCCGCACCGCCGCCTGTGCCGCCACCGTTGCCGCCGATGTCGTTGAGGTCCGGCGGTGGCTTGATGCCGTTGGGCCCGTCCTTGCCGCCGCCCTTCATCTCGTCGATTTCCTTCTTCGCTTCCTCCTTCTCCTTCTTGGCCTCTTCCTTCTCCTTCTCTATTTCGGCCTTCGCGTCGGACTTTTCCTTCTCCAGGTCGGCCTTGGTCTTGGCCGCCTCGTCGACGGCGTTGGCCTCTTTGAGGCTGGTGAATCCCGGGTTGAACACCACGGAAAACGTGCCCATGGTGCGGAAGGCGTTGTTGATGTCTTTTGCGATGCGGGTGGCGGCCGGATCGAGCACGATCTGGATGTAGGCCTGCCAGTTCCCGTATGCCTTCCGGCCCACCTCCTTCCAGGCCTCGGGTGTTCTCAGATCGCCGTAGTCCGGGTGAATCGGCTCCAGGAATCCGGCGGCTGCGATGTAAGGTGCGCTGTCCTCGGTGCCCATATTGACTGTGGCTTTGGTGAGGTTATTTTCGTTGAGCCATTTCGATATCTTGTCCATATGTGCATTGAGATGGGCGATCGGCAGATACAGCTGGTCCGGCAGGGCCTGTGCGTTGAACTCGTCCGGCCAGGGGACATCGGCTTTCCACTGCGTCCAGGCATCACGCAGACCCTTGATCGCCGTGTAGAGCACACCCTCGGCTTCCATGAGCTTGTCGCCCATCGACGAACCAGAGGTGTACGAGGTGGTCTGGGACGTGACGTTTCCCTTGGAGGAGAGGTCCTGAAGGATGTCCTTGTAACCGAGGCTCAGGCCCTCGATCAGGTCCTTGAAAACATCCGCGCCATTTCCCTGGTACGCGGAATGCTCTTCCTCCAGCTCTTTGACCCACTGCGCAAGCTTCGGCGTCTGGGTTTCGAAGTAGTCGGTGACCCGGTCGAAGGCTGCTGCTGCCTTGGCGAATGTCTTGAGCTCGATGGAAGAGCCACCCGGGACAGCCGTCTTGTGGGGGTAGGCGGACCCGAAACCAACAGTCGTATGTTGGGCGACCAATTGTTCCAGGGCGTCACCGTAACCCTGGTAGAAGGCCGCGGCATTTCCGGATGCGGAGAAGTCCGAGCCGTTCGACGAGCTCAGCGGAGCACGGAGATCAACCCATCTCTGGATGAGGTAGGTTGCGTTTCCCTTCCGGGTGGAGACGTCCATGTAGCTGATGGTGCGTTTGCCCTCTTCTACTGTCGGGCTGCCGTTCTTCTTGAAGATCAGCCACTCGCTGCCGTCGCCGTTGTCCGGGTTCGCACCTCCCACCGCGCCGACCGAATAGCGCGTACCGGCGTCGAATCCGGTGATCTGCTTGACGACGACGTCCCAGGGATTTGGCGGAAGGGCGGGATCGGGCATGGTTTTCTGTCCTCAGGGAATCGGAACGGAATCAGGCGGCCGGGGGCGGAGGGGAGGGGGCGGCCGGGGCCAGATCGACATCCAGATTGCGGAAGTCGTTGAGGAAGCTCTGGCTCTTGATGTCTTCCAGGCTCTTCTGCTTGGCCGCTTCCATGCGAGGGATCAGCGATTTGAGGAAGTTGTCGCTGATGTGCTGGAAAATGGATTGCTGCTTCACCTCGATGGCTTCGAGGGCAGTCGCGGCAGCTTTGGTGTAGGTCATCAGCGGATCGACGCTGATGTTGCCGTTCTTGCCTTCCTTGTTCCCCAGCAGGCCGACGACGAGAGTGGTCTCGGTGTAGAGGATCGCGGGGTTGTCGAGCTGGCCCTTGAGAGCCCCCATCGAAGGGGCGCCCCCTACGCTCCCCGCGTTCCCTTCCTGCCCCAGGGCTTTCAGAAGCGTGATGAACGCCCCCACGTCGTCCGTCGCGAACTTCTTCAGCGTTTCTATGTCCAGATGCGACAGATCGGTCGGGCCGGCCGGCATGACGTCTCGCAATCAGCAGGAGGGAGCGGGGCGGGGGTGGGGAGACGGCCTCTGAGCGGAGGCCTCGGGGCGGCGCCGGGTCAGCGGCCGATGCCCATGCTTCCCCACTCCTCCGCACTGCGGTTCTCGTGCCTGCGGTACAGGTCGGATATCTCGTTCAGCGTGGAGCTGTGCCTCGTCAGCACCTGGCCCAGTTGATCGGTGGCACTGTTCCACTGGTTCTGCAGGCCCCCGTAGGTGGCCGCGTCCGCGCCCTGCCAGGCGCCCCGCAGGCCCGCGAGCTCCTCGTTGAGGGCGGTGACGAGGCTCTTGATGCGCTGCGTCTGCATGCGCATGTCGTCGGCGGCCTGGTCCACGGACTTGTACTCGACGTGGATGATGCCGTCGGTCTTGTTGGAGTGGTCGTACGGAGTGGACATGGCGAACTCCTGCGGGGAGAAAGGGAGTCGGGCGGCGGAGGAGGGGGAGGAGCAGGGGGAGCGGCCGGGACGTGACGGCCGGTCAGGTCAGCTGGTCGAAGACGTTGTTCGACGCGCCGCTGCCCGAGATGATGTCCGTGGTCTGCGCCTGGAGGCCCTTCTGGGCCAGGCCGGTCTGCTCCAGCCGGGTCATCATGTCGCCGATGTTCTTCTTGATGATGTCCACCTGGCCGTTCCAGTCCGAGAGCAGCTTCTGGAACGCGCCGCCGTCCTGGCCCCCGTACGCCGTCATCAGCGCGGCCATGGTGGTCTGGACGTCCTGCTGAGACTTCTCGATGCCCGACTTGACGTTGCCGAGGGCGTTGTAGCCCTTCTGGTTCTCCGACTGCGACGAAGTCTGGAGACTGCCCGGGGGCGGGGGAGTGGCCATGAGAGGTCCTTTCAGGGGCGGGGGATGCCCCTGATGCTAGAGATGCTGATGTGACATGAGCAATGCTTTGACGGAAATCTGAGCTCAGCTTGATCTTCGGGGCGCCCAGCAAAGGGAATTGGACGTTCCAGGGGTGTAAATCAGCCGTGAGCTGCGGAAGTTGGCACCGGATCGCCACCCACTGTTCATCAACAGGACTCCGGCGGACCCGCCGACGGGACGGCCGCGGCGGGCCGTTCGCCCTTCGCCGCCGCCACGTCCAGCACCGGCCCGGTCGGCAGCATGTCGAGGAGCCGGGACGGGACCGCCTGCGCGTGCCCGCCCTTCAGGCCGAGTCTGGTCACCGCGTCGGCCGTCGGCAGCCGGTACTTCACGCCGACGTCCGTCACCAGGTACGTCGTCGTGCCGATCACCGTGCCGCCCGCGCCCAGTGCCTGTACGAGGGCGCCGCCACCGGGACGTACCGCCACGCCGTCCACCGCCAGGCACGCCCGGCCGATGTCCGGCCCCGACGCGGGGGCGTCCGCGCGCTCCGTGCCCGGCTGCAGCGCGAGGTGCACCCTCGGCGCCGCCCCGTCCGGCTGGATCCGGGCGCACACCGAGGTGCCGGGCGCCACGGGCTGGACCACGGGCGTACGGGCGGGCCAGCCCGCCGGGTCCTTGGCAGCCTTCGCCGCAGGGGCCTGATACCGCGTCAACTGGTCGGCCGCGAGCCGGATCGCGTCCGGTGCTTTCCCCCGGTAGGCAAGCTTCGCCGTCCGGTCGTCGCCCAGGACGAGGGCCGCACCGGTGGCGCTCAGCGCCCGCAGCCCGGCCTTCTCCAGGAGGAAGTGCTGCGGCGCGGCACCGGGCGAGTCCAGGGCGTACACCTGGCCGATCCGGCCGGCGGCGCCGCCGATCCGCGGGCCCGCCGAGCCCCGGTCCGCCACCTCGGGCGCCGTCAGGTCCGGGCCCGCCGGGACGCTGTCCAGGAACGCCGCCGACACGTGCACCGGGGACGCCCCCGAGTAGCCGAGCGCCTCGGCCGCGCCGTGCGCGCCCAGCCGCAGCCGCCGGCCACCCCACAGGGCGTACCGGCGCCCGTCCGGGCCCTGCACCAGGACCGTACGGTCCGTGCCCGGGGACGTACCGGCAGGTGCCGCGCCGAGGCGCAGCGAGGTGACGGGCTTGCGGCCGGTGCCGTCGGGGCCCGTACGGGCGGGCTCGTCCGCGCACACCTGCCAGGCGCCCTGCTCCAGGTCGCCGAGTGCCGGGAGGGAGTCCGGGGCGCCGGGAATGCCCACCGGGGTGCCGTGCTGCTCGCCGGAGAGGGAACTCCCCGACGCCGAGACCGCCTTGAGCTTGTCGGCGGCGATCAGCCGCGCCGAGGCGTAGTTGCGCACCGGGTGGAGCTTGCCGCCCAGGTAGAGGTAGCGGGTGCCGGTGTCCTTCTGCACGATCAGGGCGGAGTCCTGCCGCCACGCCTTGTTCCCCGCCGGGGAGATCATCCCGTACAGCAGGAATCCGACGACGAGCACGACGCCGAGGCCGATGCCCCACGCCATGCCCCGGTTGGTGCGGCCCACCGGCGACTCCGGGGAGTCCGGATCGCTGCGCAGCATGCCGCTGGTGAGCCGCCCCATGACGAACATGTGGGCCTGGACCTGGTCCTTCTTGGACTGCATCGCGCGTCCCCCCTCAGCTGTTCGCGCCGCGCAGGGCCGCGTACACGCCCAGCACCCACAGGGCGAGCGGGATCAGCGCCACCGCGGACAGGGTGTGCAGAATGTCGGCGGCCCGGCCCCAGTGCGGGATCATGCGCCGCCCGGGCACCGTCCACGAGGCGACGGCCGCCGCGGCGGCGATCGCGAGCAGCACGGCCAGCAGCGCGGGGCGCTGTGCGGCGGGCAGTGCCCCGGCCGCGTGCACCGCCATCAGCACCAGTCCGTACAGGCCCGGCAGCAGCACGGCGGGCCGCTGCCACACATTTCCGATGCCGCGCGAGTGCAGCAGCAGGACCAGGCACAGCACGCCGGACGTCACCAGGGCGGCCGTGCCCGGGCGGTCCAGGACCAAGGCGGTCAGCACACCCGCACAGATCAGGCCGGTGGCCGAGTAGAGGGCGGTCATCCACTCCTCGGCGAGCGCCGTGCGGATCACCACCCCGGGCTGCGGGTGGGGTTCGATGCCCTCCTGCAACTGCTCGGCGTTCGACGGCAGCGCGGGCAGCTTCAGCCCGGACAGCCGGAACGCGATGCCCGGCACCATCCCGCCGAACACCACCGCCAGCACCGCGACGATGCTCGCCGCGTGCGCGGCCGGCACGTCCATCGTCAGCATCAGCACGCCCCAGACCGCGCCGGCGACCGCGACCACCGCCGTGCACAGCAGCAGCGGTACGAACGCGGCGACCGCGGCCACCGCCAGGATCGCCCCGCCCGCCGCCGCCGCGGAAGCGGCGAGGAGCCGCGAGCCGAGCAGCTGCGGGCCCGGGTCGCCCACCGGCAACAGCGCACCGGCCAGGGCCAGATACGGCGCGACCAGCACACCGAGGGCCGCGCCCGCCGCCGAGTCGCCCACCGCGCGGCTCGCGGACGCCGCCCCGAACAGGAT
Organism: Streptomyces sp. NPDC054863; assembly: GCF_053610825.1. Lineage (NCBI taxonomy): Bacteria > Bacillati > Actinomycetota > Actinomycetes > Kitasatosporales > Streptomycetaceae > Streptomyces > Streptomyces sp. NPDC054863. The sequence continues at coordinate 6,626 of NZ_JBSGZD010000262.1, forward strand.
CAGCAGACCGGTGCCCGCCGCGACGGCGGCCCGTACCGGAGCGGAACCGCCCGGCAGTGCCAGCACCAGCAGGCCCGCCGCCAACATCGCCACGGCCGTGCCGCGCAGCAGCCACCGGCTGGTGCGGGCCGCCCAGCCGTGCGGGCGCCCGCGCATCGTGGTGGCGACCCCGTCGACCAGGTCGTCGAAGTGGATCGGCGGCAGGGCTTCCGTACGGGGCCGCAGCAACAGGGTCTCCCCGTCGCGCAGTTGGAGCGACTCGGGCGTGCCCTCCTCGTCCAGGGGCTTCTCGCCCAGGCGCTGCAGGATCCAGCCACCGTGCTCGATGCCCTTCTCCGCCAGGTCGTCGCCCGCGTGATCGAGCAGGATGGGCAACAGATCGGCGACCGGTACGTCCGCGGGCACCGCGAGGTCGACGAGCCGTTCAGGGGTTCTTACCGTGAGCCGGCACAGGCCGGGGGCTGATATGTCAGTCATGGCGGCGGGGCCACACCTCTCCGAAGGGTTCGAGGGGCCGGGATTCCGAAGTAGATCATGGCGCACTACCTTTGAGCGCACGTCAGTTCGTACGGCCCTACCGGAAGGCCCCAGGTGGTCCCGGTCGCCGACGGCTGCGTCCGGCGCGACGAGCTCAAGGAGAACCCCCGCGTGAGCACAGTTCTGTTCCGCCGCCCCGCCCGCAGGCGCGGGCCCGACATGCCGGACGGCGAGATCAGCCTCCAGGAGCCGCCCACACTCCCGGAGGCGGAGCCCAACACGTCCGCCATGTGGATGTACCTTCCGATGGGCCTCACGTCGCTCGCCATGCTGATGATGTTCATCAGGCCGGGACAGGCCACCGCCTTCAGCTACTTCGCGATAGGCCTTATGCTGCTGTCGTCCGTGGCGATGATCGTCGGCCAGCTGATCCGCACCGCAGGCGACCGCAAACGCAAGCTCAAGGGCGAACGCCGCGACTACCTGCGCTACTTGGCGCAGACCCGCCGCAAGATCCGCCGCACCGTGGCGGAGCAGCAGAAGGCACTCGCCTGGCGGCACCCCGACCCGGCCGCCCTCTGGGCCCTCACCAACACCAGTAGGCAGTGGGAACGCCGCCCGGCCGACGAGGACTTCGCGGAGGTGCGCGTCGCCGTCGGCGAGCAGAAGCTCGGCACCCGCCTGGCCCCGCTGGCCACCAAGCCGGTCGAGGACCTGGAACCGCTGTCCGCGCACGCCCTGCGCAGCTTCATCCGCGCCTACGGAACCGTTCCCGAGCAGCCCATCGCCCTCTACCTGCGGGCCTGGTCGCGCATCCTCCTTGAGAGCCCGGAGGACGGCGACGACGGGTCCAGGGCCCGCGCCCTGACCAGGGCGCTGATCGCCCAGCTCGCCGCCTTCCACGCCCCGGAGGAGCTGACCGTCGCGCTGTGCGTGTCGGACGCGCGGCGCCCCGACTGGGAGTGGACGAAGTGGCTGCCGCACGCCCAGCACGCGTACCAGCGCGACGGCGCGGGCGCCGCCCGTACCGTCGCTGCCGGCCTCGTCGAGCTGGAGGAACTGCTCGGCGCCGACTTCACCGAACGCCCGCCCTTCGACCCGGACACCGCGCCGGGACGTGAGGAACCCTTCACCTTGATCGTCGTGGACGGCGGCATCGTGCCCGGTGGTCACCGGCTGGAGGGCCCCGGCTACCGCAACGCCGTCGTTCTCGACCTGTCGGGCTCCTTCGCCTGGAAGCCCGCCCGGGGCACCCTGCGGCTGCGGCTGACCGGCGAGGGCCTGCACCTGGTGCGCACCGACCGCGAACGCAAGGAGCAGTCGACCCTGCTCGGCGCCCCCGACGCGCTCGGCCCGGTCGCCGCCAGGACACTGGCCGCCCGGCTCGCCCCGTACCGGCTCGGCGGCGGCGCCGTCTCCGCCGAACCCTTCGCCACCGACACCGAACTCACCACCCTGCTCGGCATCTCCGACCTGCGCAGGCACGACCCCGAACGGCTCTTCAACCGCCCGCTGGAGAGCCGTGAGCGGCTGCGGGTGCCGATCGCCGTCGGCGAGGACGGCACCCCCGTCGAACTCGACATCAAGGAGTCCGCGCAGGGCGGCATGGGCCCGCACGGCATGCTCATCGGTGCCACCGGATCCGGCAAGAGCGAACTGCTCCGCACCTTGGTTCTCGGCCTCGCACTCACCCACTCCTCCGAGAGCCTGAACTTCGTCCTCGTCGACTTCAAGGGCGGCGCGACCTTCCTCGGCATGGACTCCCTGCCGCACACCTCGGCCGTCATCACCAACCTCGCCGAGGAGACCCCCCTCGTCGGCCGCATGCAGGACGCCGTGCACGGTGAACTGATGCGCCGTCAGGAACTGCTGCGGCGGGCCGGAAACTACTCCTCGGTCCTGGAGTACGAGAAGGCGCGCGCGGCCGGCACCCCGCTGGCCCCACTGCCCTCCCTCTTCATCGTCGTCGACGAGTTCTCCGAACTCCTCGCCGCCCACCGTGACTTCATGGACCTCTTCGTGATGATCGGCCGCCTCGGCCGCTCGCTCGGCGTCCATCTCCTGCTGGCCTCCCAGCGCTTGGAGGAGGGCCGCATGCACCAGCTGGAGTCCCACCTCTCGTACCGCATCGGCCTGCGCACCTTCTCCGCGATCGAGAGCCGCGGCGTCCTCGGCGTCCCCGACGCCTACCACCTGCCGCCCACCCCCGGCAGCGGCTACCTCAAGAGCGGCGTCGAAGCCCTCACCCGGTTCCGCGCCGCGTACGTCTCCGGCTCGTACAAGCCCAAGCGCGGCAGCGTCCAACAGGCTCAGATCGCCCGCCAGGTGGTGCCGTGGGGCACCGGCTGGGTGGTGCCGCGCACCCTGCCCGCAGCGCCCGACCCCGACCCGGCGACCGTCGAGCCCGACACCGGCGAGTCCCTCCTCGCGCTGGCCATCGAGAGACTGCGGGACAGCGGACCGCCCGCCCACCAGGTGTGGCTGCCGCCGCTCGACGCCCCGCCCGCACTCGACGCGCTGCTGCCGCCGCTGGTCCCCGACCCCGAATTCGGCCTCACCACCGCCGGCTCCCAGGACCGGGGCAGGCTCCGGGTGCCGGTCGGCATCGTCGACAAGCCCTTCGAGCAGCTCCGCGAGCTGCTCACCGTCGACTTCGCGGGAGCGGGCGGGCACTTCGCCGTCGCCGGCGGCCCGCAGAGCGGCAAGTCCACGGTGCTGCGCACCCTCATCGCCGGGCTCGCCCTCACCCACACCCCGCGCGAAGTGCAGATCTACTGCCTGGACTTCGGCGGCGGCGCCCTCCTCGGGCTCGCCGGGCTGCCGCACGTCGGCGGCGTCGCGGGCCGCCTCGACCGCGAACGGATCTCCCGTACGCTCGCCGAGGTCACCTCGCTCCTCAACCGGCGCGAGGTGTTCTTCCAGGAGCAGGGCATCGACTCCATGGCCACCTACCGCAAGCGGCGGGCGGCCGGCCAGTACCCGGACGAACGCTTCGGCGACGTCTTCCTCGTCGTCGACGGCTGGTCCACGGTGCGCAGCGACATGTTCGACGACATCGCCGTCTTCAACGGCCTCGCCACCCGCGGCCTCAACTACGGCATCCACCTCATGGTCAGCACCTCCCGCTGGGTGGAACTCTCCGCCGCCCTCCGCGACCAGGTCGGCAACCGCCTCGAACTGCGCATGGGCGACCCGATGGACTCCATCGTCGACATCCGCAAGGCGGGCACCGTGCCCGCCCTGCCCGGCCGCGGCCTGAGCGCCGACAAGCTGCACTTCCTCGTCGCACTGCCCCGCATCGACGGCGGCGAGGACGCCGAGGACCTCACCGAGGCACTCGCCGACCTGGTCGAGGCGGTCGCCGAGCACTGGGACGCCCCGGCCGCCCCGCCGGTCCGCATGCTGCCCACCGGCTTCACCTCGGCCGAACTCCCCGCGGCGGCACCGGACGCTCCGCTGCGCATCCCGCTCGGCCTGGACGAGGCCGAACTCGCTCCGGTCTGGCACGACTTCGCCCAGAGCCCGCACCTGATGGTGGTCGGCGACACGGAGAGCGGCAAGACCAGCGCACTGCGCCTGATCGCCCAGCAGATCGTCGCCACCCACACCCCCGAGCAGGCCCGGATCCTCGTCGTCGACTACCGCCGCGAACTCGTCGAGGCGGTGCCCGAGGCGTACCGCCTGGGACACGCCGTCGCCGCCGACCCGCTGCGCGAACTCGTCGACGGGGTCGCCCGCGCGATGGTCGTCCGCGCCCCCGGCGAAGACATCTCACCGGCCCGGATGCGCCGCGCCGACTGGTGGACGGGCCCGCGCCTGTTCGTCCTGATCGACGACTACGAAATGGTCGGCTCCGCCTTCAACGGCCCCTTCGAGCCGCTGCTCCCGCACCTCCCGCTCGGCTACGAGGTCGGCCTGCACATGGTCGTCGCCAGGTCCGCCGCGGGCGCCTCCCGCCCGGACCCCCTCATGCGCAAGCTCCAGGAGGTCAACTCCCCGGCGCTGCAGCTGTCCTGCCCGCCGTCGGAGGGTTACGTCTTCGACAGCGTCAAGGCCCGCATCCTGCCGCCGGGCCGCGCCCTGCGCATCGCCCGCCGCAAGGCGGCACTGGTGCAGCTGGCGCTCCCGGCGGACGTGCCGGAGGTGGAGGAGGAGAGCTGAGCTATTGCGCACGGGGCGTGCCGGGGCCCTCGGGCCCCAGCCGTCCCGGCCGCCACTTGCGGGCCCGGCCGCGCGGCAGGACGGCGCCCAGCAGTACGAC
>NZ_JBSGZD010000263.1:0-11321 GCF_053610825.1 Streptomyces sp. NPDC054863
GCCCTGTCACGTCCGCGGGCTCAGAGCACGTCCGCGGCGACGAAGCCGAGCTCCTTCAGCATGGGCAGGTAGTTGAACACGTCGTAGTGCTCGATGACCTTGCCCTCGTCGTTGAACCGCAGCTCTTCGAGCATGTACCAGGTCACCTTGCGGCCGCTGGGGGCCTTGCCCATGAACTCGCCCAGCTGGGAGCCCGTGACGGTGATCCGCAGGATGACCCGGTCGCCCTCGGCGACGACGCTCTTGGCCACCAGGTGCAGATCGGGGAACGCGGCCAGACCGCCCTCCATCGCGGCGACCATCTGCGCCGAGTCGACCTGGCGGTCCTCGGAGAAGTGACGGATCTCCGGGGCCCAGTGCTTGATGATGCCCTGGAGCTCCCAGCGGTTCCAGGCGGCGACCATGGAGAGGGCCAGTTCCTTGTTGCGGTCCTGGACCGAGGGGGTGGCGGCCTGCGTGTTCACTGCGGTGGACATGTGAATCCCTCGTTGTCGTTGGGGTGCGTGCGCCGCCCTCGGCGCGCTGCGGGGGGTGCGGGGGGTGTTACGGGATCAGGACGTGCTTGCCGACGGTGCTGCCGTCCAGCAGCGCGCGTACGGCGAGGTGGGCGTCGGCCAGCGGGTGCCGGGCGGCGATCTTCGGCTCCAGCACGCCCTCGTCGAGCAGGCGGTACAGCGCGGCCAGGTCGGTGCGGAAGTTCTCGCCGGGCTTGACGTAGTACATGCACTGCCTGCGGCCACCGGTCAGCCCCAGCTTGCGGGCGACCCAGCGCCGTCCGGTGCGCTGGAGCGCGGGGACGTGCGGCCTGAACCACTGGCCCGCCCGGTAGCCGGCCACCGAGGAGTCGTAGGAGACCAGGGTGCCGCCGCGGGCCAGCATCGCCCACCCGGCGTCCAGCCCCCGGCCGCCGATGTGGTCGAAGACGCAGGTCACGCCGGAGGGCGCCAACTCCCGTACGGCAGCGGCCAGATCGGGGGTGCGGTAGTCGACGGGCTCGGCCCCCAGGGCCCGCACCGTCGCGTGCTTGGCGGGCGACGCGGTGCCGATGACGCGCAGCCCCCGGTGCACGGCGAGCTGCGTGAGCAGGGTGCCGACACCGCCGCTCGCGCCGTGCACCAGCACGGTCTGCCCGGCCTCCGGGGCCGTCGCGCGGTGCAGCATCTGATAGGCCGTCACCCCGTTGGTGACCAGGGAGACCGCGACGGCCGCGTCCAACTCCTCGGGCACGGCGGCCAGTTGGGTCGCGGGAAGGGCGACGTACTCCTGCCAGGCGCCGTGCCGCGGCATGGCCGCGACCCGGTCGCCGACCCGGTGCCCGGTGGCCCCGGGGCCCACCTCGACGACGCGTCCCACCAGGTCGTAACCGGGTACGAAGGGGAACCGGGGCGGAAAGGGGTGCAGGTGCTGCAGCATCTGCACCTCCGCGAAGGAGACTCCGGCCGCCTCGACCCGCACCACGACCTGGCCCTTGCCCGCTGCCGGGCGCCGGCTCTCGCCCGGCACGAGGTGCTTCTCGGCCGGGCCGGTGCCGGTGAGCGACACCAGGGCGGTGCGCAGACCGGTGGGGATGTCGATGCTCATGCCGTCGCCCCCGCCGGCTGGGCCGCGAAGTCGGCGGCGTGGTCGTCGGCCCACTGCGCGAAGGTGCGGGCCGGCCGGCCGGTGACCCGCTCGACGGTGTCCACCGGGGAGGGCGGGTCGAGCACCGCGTCGGCGAGATAGCCCAGGACCATCTCGACGACGGGGGACGGCATGAACCGGCCCATCTCGGCGCGCGCCTCGTCGGGAGTGATCTCCTCGAAGCGCAGCGGCCGGCCGGCCGCCCCGGCCAGGACCCGCACCTGGTCCGCCTGGGTGAGGGCCTGCGGCCCGGTCAGTACGTACGCCTGTCCCGCGTGCCCGTCCTCCAGCAGGGCGGTGGCGGCCACCGCGGCCACGTCCGCCTCGTGGATCAGCACCCGCGGCGCGTTGCCGTACGGCGCCCGCACCAGGGACTCGGTGCGGATCGAATGCCCCCACTTCCAGAGGAGGTTGGTGGCGAACTCGTCGGGGCGCACGAAGGTCCAGTCGATGCCGGAGGCCTCGACGGCCTCCTCCACCGCACGGTGGTGCGCGCCGCTGTGGTTGTCGCCGCTGGTGTCGAGCACCGACGAGGAGGACAGCACGACGATGTGCCGCACCCCCGCCTCCTTGGCGAGGGCGACGACCTCCCGCGCCGTCCCGGGCACCGGGAAGAGATAGAGGCGCTCGGCCCCTGCCAGGGCGGCGCGCACGGTGGCGGGCTGCTCCAGATCGCCCTCGAAGACCTCGACGCCCGCGGGCAGCCCCGCCGTGGCGGGGGAGCGGGTCAGCGCCCGTACGGACGCCCCTGCCGCGACGAGCCGGTCCACCACGTGGCGGCCGACGGCTCCGGTCGCGCCTGTCACGAGAATGGTCATCCCTGTTCCACCTTCACCCCTGTGTCGATGCTGCCCGACCGCTGTCCGCCAGCCGTCCGACCGCTGTCTGAACTGCTGCGCCTGCGCGGTCCGGCCAGCGTCGGGAACGGCGCTGGAGAGGCCACGGAGAGGCGCTGGAGCACCGCCGCGACCTGCGGGACCTGCCCGGCGCCCGAGCAGGGCTCCAGTCCCCGCTGGGAGATTCGAGGGGCAGTCGAGTGCACCGGCCCCACCACAGGACCGGCCCCACCACAGGACTGTCCCCACCACGGACCGGCGCCCACCACAGGGACGGCCCCCTTCACAGGGGCGAAGGAAGCCGGTGCGTCGCACAGAACCGACAGGAGAGAGAGGCAGCCCGTGCCCACCCCCACCCTGGCCCGATCGTCCGCACCCCCCACGGCCGAACAGGAGGAGGTGACCAGCAGCGACACGAAGCAGGAGCGGCGGCCCAGGCGGCAGAAGAGGGCGGAACGCGGGGAGTTCCGGCTCGGGCCCAAGGGGCGCAGACTCACGCTCGCCCTGCACATCACCTCGTCCGTCGGCTGGATGGGCCTGTCCATGTCGATGGCCACGCTCGCGCTGATCGGCCATCTGACGACCGACCCGGGCATCGCCGAAGGCGCGTACTTCGCGATGTACATCTTCGACGAGACCACCGTCTCCCTCATCAGCCTGGTCTGCGGCGTCACCGGCGTCCTGCTCGGGCACGGCACCCCCTGGGGGCTGCTGCGCCACCGGTGGGTGCTGACCAAGTGGGTCCTCTCGCTGGCCGTCGCGGTCTTCGCCTGGGTGTACACGCACCCGCTGGTGCTGGTGGCGGCCGAGAAGGCGGCGGCGTCCAAGGGCGGGGTGTACCGGCCCAGCGAGGAGGGCGCCCTGCTGGCGTGGACCGTGCCGCCGGTCTTCGGCGTGCTGGTGTTCCTCGGCTTCCTGTCCGTGTACAAGCCGTGGGGGCGCACCGGCCGCGGACGCCGGTACGCGGCACGCCGCGCAGGCTCGGCCAAGGCCGGGTCCGCCGGAGCCGGAGCAGTCGGAGCAGTCGGAGCCGCCGGAGCGAAGAGCGCCGTGGACGTTCCCGTGACGGTCGGCGCGGTCGACCGGCTCGCCGAAGGGGTCGTGGGCCTGCGGCTGGTCCCCGCCGACGGGGCCCGCACCGCCGCGTGGACCGCGGGCGCCCACATCGACCTCGTCCTGCCGTCCGGCAAGGTGCGCCAGTACTCCCTGCACGGCGACCCCGACGACACCGGCGGCTACCGCGTGGCGGTCCTGCGCGAACCGGCGGGCCGGGGCGGCTCCGCCGAGGTGCACGGCCTGTCCGCGGGCGACCGGATCGCGGTGCGCGGACCGCGCAACCACTTCCCGCTGGCCGACGCCGATTCCTTCCTCTTCGTCGCGGGCGGCATCGGCATCGTCCCCTTCCTGCCCATGATCGAGGAGGCGGAGCGCCGCGGCGCCCAGTGGCGTCTGGTCTACGTGGGACGCAGCCGCGCCGCCATGGCGTTCGTACGGGAACTGGAGCGCTACGGCACCGAGCGGGTCCTGCTGCACCCGCGCGACGAGGCGGACCGCCCCGACCTGCGCGCCCTGCTCGCGCGGAGCCCGAAGGGGACCGCGGTGTACTGCTGCGGCCCGCAGGCCCTGATGCGCGCGGTCGAGGAGACGCGGGAGAGCGCCCGCCCGGACACGACCCTGCACCTGGAGCGGTTCGAGTCCTCGGCCGACAAGAGGCAGGACGCCGACAACAAGCCGTTCGAGGTCGAACTCGCCGCCAGCGGCACCGTGGTGGAGGTACCGGCCGACCGGTCGGTCCTGGAGGCCCTGCGCGAGGAGGCCCCCGGGCTGTCCGCGTCCTGCGAGGACGGCCTGTGCGGCAGCTGTGAACTGCGGGTGCTGCGCGGGACGCCCGACCACCGCGACGACGTGCTGTCCCCGTCGGAGCGGGACCGCACCGACCTCATGTACCCCTGCGTCTCGCGGGCCCACGGCTCCCGGCTGGTCGTGGACCTCTGACGTTCGGTCCGCCGCGGCGTCGTCGCGGGCGGTGGCGGGTGAAGTGCCGGGCTGCGTCCGGTCCTTCACCCGCCGGCGGTGCGCACGGTCGCCGCACCGGGGAAAGGGTTGGCCGAAAGCAGGTCAACCCAGGGGGGAGGAGCAACCCCGGCGATCCGCGTCCGGTCCTCTCCCGCGACGTGCCGCCGCACCCGTAGCCCGGCGCGCACCCGAGCCAGTAGGGACATCGGATGCCCGTACGCACGCACCGCCCGCCTCGCACCGCGCTCCTCGTCGCCACCCTCACCGCCGCCGCTCTCGCCGGCAGCGCCGCGCTCGCCGCCCCCGCCACCGCGCAGGTCCGCGAACGCACCGCCGCGGATCCGCACGCCCAGACCCGTGCCGCCGTCGACGCCCTGGTGCGGGACGGGGTGCCCGGTGTCGTCGTCCGCGCCGAGGGACCCGGCGGGTCCAGGGCCTGGACGGACACCGCAGGGGTCGGCGACCTCACCACCGGGCGGGAGCGCCACGCGCAGGACCGGTTCCGGATCGGCTCGATCACCAAGACGTTCACCGCGACGGTGCTGCTCCAGCTGGAGGCCGAGGGGAAGCTCTCCCTCGACGACCGCGTCGAGAAGTGGCTGCCCGGCGTCGTCCGCGGGCACGGCCACGACGGCCGGAAGATCACTCTGCGCCAGGTGCTCCAGCACACCAGCGGCATCTACTCCTACACGAGCGACCCGGAGTTCGTCCGGCAGCGGATGAGCGTCGCATTCCTCGAAAACCGCTACGAGTCCCTCCCCGTGCGCCGCCTCGTGAAGGTCGCCATGGGCCACGCCCCCGACTTCGCCCCCGGCACCAAGTGGCAGTACTCCAACACCAATTACCTCCTCGCCGGCATGGTCGTCGAGAAGGCGACGGGCCGTTCGTACGAGAGCGAGATCGAGCGGCGCATCATCCGCCCCCTCAAGCTGCGCGGCACCTCGGCCCCGCACGACGAGACCCGCCTGCCGCAGCCCAGCAGCCGTGCGTACAGCAAGCTCTCCGCCGACCCGGCCGCCACGAAGAAGTACGACGTCACCGAACTCAACCCCACCCTGGCCGGCGCCGCGGGCGCCATGGTCTCCAGCACCGCCGACCTCAACCGCTTCTACCGCGCCCTGCTCACCGGCGGGCTCCTGCCGCAGCAGCAGCTCAAGGAGATGAAGACCACCGTCCCGGTCAGCCCCGATTACCCCCACATCGGCTACGGGCTGGGCATCTACGAGCAGAAGCTGTCCTGCGGCAAGGCGGTCTGGGGCCACACCGGAGGAATTCACGGCTCGGCCACCCACGCGGGCACGACCGAGGACGGACGGAAGTCCGTGGCCCTGAACCTCAACGGCGACTGGAGCGGGGACACCGGCACGGTGATGGAGGCCGAGTTCTGCCCCAAGTAGCGAGGAGGAGCACGGGAGTTCCCCGCGAGCGGCGATTCCCGCCCCGCGCCGCCGCAGGGCGGTGACGGCGCACGGACGCGGTGCCCTGGCCCAGGAGGCCAGGACACCGCGTCGCCCACTCGCCCTGCTCGCCTACTCGCCCAGCAGTTCCGCGAGCGCGTCCGCCGGATCGTCGTGCGGCGTGGCCGACGGCCACCACTGGCCGCCCTCCTGCCGGTACGGGTACCAGCGGCCGTCACGGCCGTGGCGCAGTTGCAGCCCCCGTCCGGCCAGCGTCCAGCGGTTGCGCTCCACCTCCACCTCGGGGAGCTCGTCCTGCGCCCAGCCCGCCTCCAGCGCGATCCGGGCCCGTGCGTCGTCCTGGCGCGAAGGCGTCCAGGCCTCCTCCAGCACGTCGAGCCCCGCGCTGCCGCCCCACCGCCAGGCCCGCGCGGCCCGTTCCAACTGCTCCGCGTCGCCACCGGCCCTGGCCAGCCGCACGGTCACCCGCGGATCGGGGTGCGTCGCCGCGATCCGTACGGTGTCCCGCCGCAGGTCGAGCGGCGGCGACGGTTCGGCGACGAAACCGTGCACGTGCGCCAGCAGTTCCCTGGCCCGTACGGAAGCGTCGGCGACCAGCTGCTCCAGCGGATCGGTCCCGATGCCGGACACGGGATCCCGCCGGGCGGGCGCACCGGGCAGCGCGGGCAGGGCGGGCAGCGCCACCGGCGCGCGGCCGAAGACGTCCTGCGCGGGGACCGCCCCGGCGGGCGGCGCGACCGGCGGCGCGGCTGCGCCACCGGACTCCTCCTCCTCTTCCTCCCCGCTGTCCTCCCCGGCCAGGGCCCGCATCAGCAGGACCGACTTCAGCTCCTCCACGGCCTCCTGCGCGCCGCGCCCCCGCAGCAGCAGGAGCAGCGCCTGGTCCTGGTCCAGCAGCCAGGCCGTCTGGTAGCACAGCGCCGCGGCGTGCGCGCACACGTCGTCGAAGGAGTCGCAGTCGCAGTCGGGTTCCAGCTCGCCGTAGCCCGGCAGCAGCCGCACCCGGGCGTCCTCGGCCGACTCCAGCAGGTCGGGCGGCACCGCGCCGTCGAGCAACTCCGCCAGGACGGCGGGCCGTTCGGCCGACTTCTCCCACAGGAGCTCCCACTCCTCGTCGTCGAGCACGTCGAGCGTGAGCACCGTCGAGAAGGACGAGTCCCCGTCGTAGACCTGGGTGGCGATCCGGCCCGGGCTCAGGGTGATCGGCCCGAGCCGGCCCGAACGGGCGAAGGAACGGCCCTTCTTCAGCGAATCCTCGTCGAGTCCGGCGTCCTCCACCGCCTCGGTCCAGGCCCGCCCCCACCAGGACTGCCCACGCGACCTGCTGCCCTTGCGCGCGGCGAACGCGGGAAAGCCCCGCGCCCCCCTGTGCTCCCCGCTCATCCCGCACTCCTCAGCTCGACCAGGTTGGCCAGCTCGTCGTTGTTCAGTTCCGTCAGCGCCTGCTCGCCCGAGCCCAGCACCGCGTCGGCGAGGCCCTTCTTCGCCTCCAGCAGCGCCGCGATGCGGTCCTCGACCGTGCCCTCGGCGATCATCCGGTGGACCTGCACCTTCCTGGTCTGGCCGATCCGGTACGCACGGTCGGTGGCCTGCGCCTCCACGGCCGGGTTCCACCAGCGGTCGTAGTGCACGACGTGGTCGGCACGGGTCAGGTTGAGTCCCGTTCCGGCCGCCTTCAGCGACAGCAGGAAGACCGGGACGGCCCCCTCCTGGAACTGCTGCACCATCTCCTCGCGACGCGGCACGGGCGTGCCGCCGTGCAGGAACAGGGTGGGCACGCCCCGGTCCCGCAGGTGCCGCTCCAGCAGCTTCGCCATGGTGACGTACTGGGTGAAGACCAGTGCGGACCCGTCCTCGGCGATGATCGTCTCCAGCAGCCTGTCCAGCAGTTCCAGCTTGCCGGAGCGCCCGTCGAGGCGGGCGTCGTCCTCCTTGAGGAACTGCGCGGGGTGGTTGCAGATCTGCTTCAGACCGGTCAGCAGCTTGAGCACCAGGCCGCTGCGGGCGATCCCCTGCGTGGACCTGATCTCGGCCATCACGTCGTGCACGTGGTTCTCGTAGAGCTTCTGCTGCTCGGCGCTCAGCTCGACCGGGCGGTCCGTCTCGGTCTTGGGCGGCAGCTCGGGCGCGACGCCGGGGTCGGTCTTCTTGCGGCGCAGCAGGAACGGGCGCACCAGTTCGGAGAGATGGCGCGCGACGGTGCCGTACTCCCCCTCCTCGCCGGGCGGCGGCCCGAACTCGGCGCGCTCGGCGCGCTCCGCCTCGATGGCGGAGATCCACCGCCTGCGGAACTGCCCGTGGCTGCCGAGCAGACCGGGCGTGGTCCAGTCGAGCAGGGCCCACAGCTCGGAGAGGTTGTTCTCGACCGGGGTGCCCGTCAGGGCGATCTTCGCGTCGGCGGGGATCAGCCGCAGCGCGCGGGCGGTGCTCGCGTGCGGATTCTTGACGTACTGGGCCTCGTCGGCGACGACCGTGCTCCAGCGGTGCGCACCGAGGTGCGCGGCGTCCAGCCGCATCGTGCCGTACGTCGTCAGGACGAACCCGGCGTCGGCACCCTCCAGGGTGCGGCCGGGGCCGTGGTAGCGGCGCACCGGCGTGCCCGGGGCGAACTTGAGGATCTCGCGCTGCCAGTTGCCCAGCACGGAGGCCGGGCAGATCACGAGGGTGGGCCCCTTGCTGTCCTCGTGCTCCTGGCGCAGCAGGTGCAGCGAGATCAGCTGGACGGTCTTGCCCAGGCCCATGTCGTCGGCGAGACAGCCGCCCAGGCCGAGCGAGGTCATCCGGTCCAGCCAGCGCAGGCCCCGCAGCTGGTAGTCGCGCAGCGTGGCGGCGAGGCCGGCCGGCTGCTCGACGGGTTCGCTGCCGCCGTCGGGGTCGGCGAGGCGGTGGCGCAGGGCGAGCAGCCACTCGCTCGGCGAGACCCGGACCTGCCGCCCGTCGATCTCGGTGTGCCCGGTGAGGGCGACGGCGAGCGCCTCGATGGCGGTCAGCGGCTTCAGGTCGCGTTCGCGGGCCGCGCGGCCCATCTCCGCGTCGATCAGCACCCAGCGTCCGCGCAGCAGGACCAGGGCCCCTTCGGCGCGGGCGATCTGGGCGATCTCCTCGTCGGTGAGGGCCTCGCCGTCGAGGTCCAGGTGGCGGCGCAGACCGACGGTGCCGTCGGAGCCGAGGAAGGAGCGCAGATGGGTGGGGGCGGCGAGATCGCCGCCGACGACGGCACGGGAAGTCAGGGCGCTGGTGGACTCCTCGGGCCACAGCACCTCCACCCCCTGCGCCGCCAGGCGCGCCGTGGCGGTGCCGAGCAGCTCCTGGACCTCGCGCCCGGTGAGGTCCAGCGCGGAGGGCACCGGCAGCAGCCGGCCGAGCGGCGGCCAGACCTCGGCGGCGCGCCGTACGGCGACGACGGTGTCGCTCTGGGCGCGCGGGCCGAGCCCGGCGGCGTCGGCGCCGGCGAACAGCTCGCCTGCGTCGGCGCGCAGCGTCGGGTCGGCGAGGCTGGAGATCTGCGGCACCAGCCGCAGCAGGGGCGGCCGGCTGTCGTCGGTCCCCGGTACCAGGTCCAGGCGCAGTGCCATCCGTACGCCCGAGTCGAGGCCGGCCGACAACGCCTCGGCCCACTCGCGCAGTTGCGGCACGTGCTGGGGCTCGACGGCGGCGAAGGCCGCGCGGCCGGTGGCGGTCGCCGCCGCCGGGGTGCGCGGCAGCGTGTCGCCCACCGCGTCGACGAAGGCGCGGACCAGGTCCGTCGCGTCGGGCAGCAGCAGCGGACCGCCCTCGGGCACGGGAACGGGCGCGGCGAGCGCGGCGGCGGGGGCGGCGGCGGCCACCTCGCGCAGCAGCGTGACGTCCGCGGAGTCCAGCGGGCCCGCCCGCCAGGCGTCGTAGCCGCCGGACGAGACGCCGGGCAGCAGACGCCTGCGGGCGGTCAGGTGCAGGCCGAGGGCGGCGGCGGTCCCCCAGAAGGCGGCGGACCGGCTCGCGCCGCCGCCGTCGTGCACTGCCTCGAAGCCGCCCGCAGCGCCGCCTGTAGCGCCTGCGTCGCTTGTCCTGCCTGCGTCACTTGTACTGCCTGTGTCGCTTGTCCTGCCTGTGCTGCCCGCGCCGCTTGTACTGCCCGCGTCGCCCGCGCCGATTTCACTGTCGTACAGCCTGCGTGCCCGCAGGAGTGCGGGCAGCGCCTCGGCGACGGTCAGCCGCAGTACCGGGACCGTCCGTACGCCGAGGCCGTCGCCCTCGGCGAACACCAGGGCGGCCTCTCCCGGCTCGCCCACCGGGAGCTGCGGGAGTCCGGCGCCGCGGCCCGCGGAGTCCGGCCCGCTCCCGTCCGCCGCTGCTCCCGCGTAGAACACCAACCGGCCGGTCCGCGCCGGATCCCCCGGTTCGAAGACGGCCTCCCACCGTGCGAGCAGGCCCGCCTGCTCCTGCGTCATCCACACCATCTGGCCCGCCCCTTGCTTGTACAGTTCGGTCAACTTCCGCCGCCCACGCGGCGGTTCGCCCACTCCTGTGCGTATGCGTACCACAGGGGGGCGGTGCGATGCAGATTGAGCACGTGCCCCGTGGCGGGCACGGCGAGGGCTTCCAGCCGGGCCCGCGGCCCGTACAGCGGTGCTGCGCTGGCCTTCAGGGCGGCGGAACTGGAGCAGTCGCTGCCCGGTCCGCCGCAGATCAGTTTGTCCTGCCCGCCGACGACGACCAGCACGGGGACCTTGATGCGCCGGTTGAGCGCCACGTCCCCGTAGGCCGGGTCGGCGGGGTAGACGTCCGGCTCGGTGGTGAGCTCGTCGGTCAGCAGCACCCGGGGGTCGGTGGTCTCGCGGTCGTAGAACCACCGGGCCTTGCCGCCGGTCCGCAGCGCCAGGTAGCCGTCGTCGAGGCGGCGCCCGGCCAGCAGCGGGTGCTTGTTGGCGGGCAGGTACAGGCCGCCCATCTGCTCGAAGGCGGTGGAGTTGGGCGGGGCGCCCTCACCGGTGAGGATCAGGCCGTCGACCTCGCCGGGGTGGTGTACGGCGACCATGCGGGCGACGGTGGCGCCGAAGGAGTGGCCGACCAGGATCACCTTGCTGAATCCGGCCCCGCGCAGCTTCCGGATCAGTTGCAGGGTCACCTGCTCGTGGGTCGTGTCGGCGAACCGGGAACTGTGCGGGGCGGAACTGCGGCCGGTGCCCAGCCGGTCCACGGCCAGCGTGGCGAGCCCGGCCCGGCCCGCTGCCTCCACGTAGGACGGTCCGCGCGGATCGCCGCGCAGGGTCCAGTAGGTGCGGTCGTAGGTTCCTCCGTGCAGCAGCAGTTGGACGGTGCGGGCGTGGGCGGTGCGGGGGCGGCACAGCGTGCCGGCGATCTTCTGGTCGGCGCGGGCGCCGGGGGCGGTGGCGACGGCCGAGTCGTACGGGGCGCAGCGCACCGGCCCGGGCCCGCCGGTGTGCGGGCC
>NZ_JBSGZD010000264.1:0-11301 GCF_053610825.1 Streptomyces sp. NPDC054863
CCGCAAAGGGGGCGCCCCGTCCTCGTACGTACGAGAAGCAGCCGCGTCAGCGCGAGCGCTTCGCGAGGCGCTCCACGTCCAGCAGGATCACGGCCCGCGCCTCCAGGCGCAGCCAGCCGCGGCCCGCGAAGTCCGCGAGTGCCTTGTTGACCGTCTCGCGGGACGCGCCGACCAACTGGGCCAGCTCTTCCTGCGTGAGGTCGTGCACGACGTGGATGCCCTCCTCGGACTGCACGCCGAAGCGGCGCGACAGGTCCAGGAGCGCACGGGCCACGCGGCCCGGCACGTCGGAGAAGACCAGGTCGGACATCTGGTCGTTGGTCTTGCGCAGCCGACGGGCCACCGCACGCAGCAGCGCGGTCGCGACCTCCGGGCGTACGTTCAGCCAGGGCTGGAGGTCGCCGTGGCCGAGGCCCAGCAGCTTGACCTCGGTCAGGGCCGTCGAGGTGGCGGTGCGCGGGCCCGGGTCGAACAGCGAAAGCTCGCCGATCAGCTCACCGGGGCCGAGGACGGCCAGCATGTTCTCCCGGCCGTCGGGGGAGGTGCGGTGAAGCTTCACCTTGCCCTCGGTCACCACATAGAGGCGGTCACCGGGGTCGCCCTCGTGGAACAGGGCGTCACCGCGTGCGAGGGTCACCTCGCTCATGGAGGCGCGCAGCTCCGCGGCCTGCTCGTCATCGAGCGCCGCGAAGAGCGGGGCGCGCCGCAGAACGTCGTCCACGTGTTCTCTCCTTGTCGACCTGCTCAGGGGACCGTGGTCCCCATGATGCCGGACGGTAAAACAGTGCGATCAATCACTAAGGATGACTTACTGCGGGGCCTGGTCGTGCTTCAGGGGGCCGATTGGGTAGGCATCAGGCCGTGACCAAGGCGGATGTCGGTGCCTGCCTCTAGGCTGGACGGGTGTCCAACAAGCCGGTGAGAGCGCAGGTCAAGGGGGCTGGACAGGTGACGGAAGGACGTAATTCTGCCGTGGGCGAACAGGCTGCGGCGAAGTCCAAGAAAGTTGCAGCGAAGCCCGAGAAAGTCGCCGCGAAGCCCGAGAAAACCGCGGCGGAGCCGAAGAGAGCCGTGAAAACAGCCGGACCGGCGCCGGCCAGGACCAAACCGTCCAAGCCCGAATCGCACCTCGCGATGGTCCGTCGTGCCCGCAGGATCAATCGCGAGCTGGCCGAGGTCTACCCGTACGCCCATCCCGAGCTGGACTTCGAGAACCCCTTCCAGCTGCTGGTCGCCACGGTCCTCTCGGCCCAGACCACCGACCTGCGGGTCAACCAGACCACCCCGGCCCTCTTCGAGGCGTACCCGACGCCCGAGGACATGGCGGCGGCGGTGCCGGAGGAGCTGGAGCAGATCATCCGGCCGACGGGCTTCTTCCGCGCCAAGGCGAGGTCCCTGCTCGGACTCTCCGCAGCACTGCGGGACAGCTTCGGCGGGCAGGTGCCGGGCCGGATCGAGGACCTGGTGACGCTGCCCGGAGTGGGCCGGAAGACGGCGAACGTCGTCCTCGGGAACTATTTCGGGGTCCCCGGCATTACCGTCGACACGCACTTCGGCCGCCTGGTGCGCCGCTGGAAGTGGACCGACGAGGAGGACCCGGTGAAGGTCGAGGCGGTGGTCGCCGAGATCTTCCCGAAGAGCGAGTGGACGATGCTCTCGCACCGTGTCGTCTTCCACGGCCGCCGGATCTGCCACTCCCGCAAGCCCGCCTGCGGCGCCTGCCCGATCGCTGCGCTCTGCCCTTCGTACGGCGAGGGCGAGACGGATCCGGAGAAGGCCGAGAAGCTGCTGAAGTACGAGAAGGGCGGCTACCCGGGGCAGCGGCTGAAGCCCCCGCAGTCCTTCCTGGACGCCGGTGGCAAGCCCGCGCAGCCGATGGGAGCGGGACCGGCCGGAAAGTGACCCCGGCCGGGCTCCGAATTCCGAAAACAGCGGCGGAGTCCGGAACGATCGTGCCGGGGACGGACGTTGGGATCGTACGGGGGTGGACATGGGACGTACAGGCGCGGAAAGTACTGCGGCGGTGAGCGAGGCGAGTGAGGCGCACAGGAGCAGCGGGACGCACGAGAACAGCGGGACGTACGCGGATAGCGGGACGTACGCGGACAGCGGGACGCACAGAAGTAGCGGGACGTACGAGAGCGGGGCGGCGACCGGAGTGACGGCAGAGGCAGCACAGGACACCGTCAGCGACCGGGGCCTGCCCGCCTGGCTGGACCCGGTGGCGGCGGTCGCCCGCAGCGTCCGCCCCGAGCAGCTCAGCAGCTTCCTGCCGCCGGAGAGCGGGTCCGGCAGGCAGTCCGCCGTCCTCGTGCTCTTCGGCGAGGGGGCGGAGGGCCCCGAGCTGCTCCTGATGGAGCGTGCGAGCAGCCTCCGCTCGCACGCGGGGCAGATTTCCTTCCCCGGCGGGGCCCTCGACCCGGGAGACGGCGATCCGGAGACCACAGGTCCGCTCCGGGCCGCACTCCGGGAGGCCGAGGAGGAGACCGGACTGGACCCCTCCGGTGTGCAGGTCTTCGGAGTGCTGCCCCGGCTCTACATTCCCGTCAGCAGCTTCGTGGTGACGCCGGTGCTGGGCTGGTGGCGCGAACCGAGCCCGGTCGGCGCCGTCGACCAGGGCGAGACCGCGAGCGTCTTCACGGTCCCCGTGGCGCACCTCACGGACCCGGCACACCGGGCGACGAGCGTGCACCCGCGCGGCCACCGCGGCCCCGCCTTCCTCCTGGAGTCCGGGCTGCTGTGGGGATTCACCGCAGGAGTGATCGACAAGGTGCTGCACTTCGCGGGCTGGGAGCGGCCCTGGGACCGCTCCCGCGAGGTCCCGCTCGACTGGCACGCATGACGGACATGACAGGGTGGCGGGCGTGAACGTCCTGGACATTGTGTTGCTGGTCGCGGCGGTGTGGTTCGCGGTCATCGGGTACCGCCAGGGATTCGTCGTCGGCGTGCTGTCGGTGATCGGGTTCCTCGGCGGCGGTCTTGTCGCGGTCTATCTGCTGCCGGTGATCTGGGGGTGGTTCTCCGACGGCTCGTCCCTCGGCGACTCCACGACCGGGATCCTGGTGGCGGTCGTGATCGTGATCGTCTGTGCCTCGGTGGGCCAGGCCTTCACCACCCACCTCGGCAACAAGCTGCGCAGACACATCACCTGGTCCCCGGCGCGCGCCCTGGACGCGACCGGTGGCTCACTGGTCAACGTTGTCGCGATGCTGCTGGTGGCCTGGCTGATCGGCTCGGCCCTCGCGGGCACCTCGCTGCCCACCGTCGGCAAGGAGGTGCGCAGCTCCAAGGTGCTGCTCGGGGTGTCCCGGGTGGTCCCCGGCGAGGCCAGCACCTGGTTCGCCGACTTCAGTTCCGTCCTTGCGCAGAACGGCTTCCCGCAGGTCTTCAGCCCGTTCTCGAACGAGCCGATCACCGCGGTCAAGCCCCCGGACCCGAAGCTCGCGGGCAGCCCGGTCGCGGCCCGCGCCAAGAAGTCGATCGTCAAGGTCGTCGGTACGGCGCCGGGCTGCGGCAAGGTTCTGGAAGGCACCGGCTTCGTGTTCTCCGAGCGCCGCGTGATGACCAACGCGCACGTCGTCGGCGGAGTCAGCGAGCCGACCGTCCAGATCGGTGGCGAGGGCAAGCTGTACGACGCGAAGGTCGTGCTCTACGACTGGAAGCGCGACATCGCCGTGCTGGACGTGCCGGACCTGCGGGCCGAGCCGCTCCGGTTCACCGAGGGCGACGCCCGCAGCGGCGACGGCGCGATCGTCGCCGGCTTCCCGGAGAACGGTGCGTACGACGTCCGGTCCGCTCGCGTCCGCGGCCGGATCAACGCCAAGGGCCCCGACATCTACCACCGCGACACGGTCCGCCGCGACGTCTACTCCCTGTACGCGACGGTCCGCCAGGGCAACTCCGGCGGCCCGCTGCTGACCCCGGAGGGCAAGGTGTACGGCGTCGTCTTCGCCAAGTCCCTGGACGACCCGCAGACGGGGTACGCACTGACCGCGGACGAGATCCAGAACGACATCAAGGCAGGCCGCGCCGCCAACCAGCAGGTGGACACCCAGGGCTGCGCGCTCTGAGACGTTCCGCGGACCGCGACCTGCCGGAGTCTGCCGATCAACCCGTGGGTGGAGGGCGAAAGCCAACCCACGGGTTGATCCGTACCGGCGCCCCGACCTGAGAGGCTGAAGCATGCGACTGACGATCCTGGGCGGCGGCGGATTCCGCGTCCCTCTGGTGTACGGAGCACTGCTGAGCGACCGTGCCGAGGGCCGCGTCACCCATGTCACCCTGCACGACCTCGACCCGGCCCGGCTGACAGCCATCGCCCGGGTCCTGACCGACCAGGCGGCCCGTGCCCGGGCCGAGGGCGTCCCCGACGCGCCCCCGGCACCCGAGGTCACGGTCACCACCGACCTGGACGAGGCGTTGCGCGGCGCGGACTTCGTCTTCTCGGCGATCCGGGTCGGCGGCCTGGCGGGCCGCGCGGCCGACGAGCGGGTCGCCCTGGACGAGGGAGTGCTCGGCCAGGAGACCGTCGGCGCGGGCGGCATCGCCTACGGCCTGCGTACGGTCCCGGTCGCCGTCGACATCGCCCGCAGGGTGGCCCGGCTGGCTCCCGACGCCTGGGTCATCAACTTCACCAATCCGGCCGGCCTGGTCACCGAGGCCATGTCCCGCCACCTCGGGAGCCGCGTCATCGGCATCTGCGACTCCCCGGTGGGCCTGGCCCGCAGGGTCGCCCGCACCCTCGGCGTGGCGGACCCCGCCGCCGCCCGCCCGGACTACGTGGGCCTCAACCACCTGGGCTGGCTGCGCGGGCTGTACGTCGACGACCGCGACGTGCTCCCGGACCTGTTCGCCGATCCGGACCGGCTGGCGTCCTTCGAGGAGGGCAGGCTCTTCGGCACCGACTGGCTGCGCTCGCTCGGCTCGGTGCCCAACGAGTACCTGCACTACTACTACTTCAACCGCGAAGCGGTGACCGCCTACCGGCAGGCGAAGCAGACCCGCGGCGCCTTCCTCCACGACCAGCAGGCACGCTTCTACGACGAGCTGGCGGCCGGTCATGACCCGGCCGACCCAGCCGGTCCTGCCGTACGCGAAGGCGCCGCCTGGGACGCCTGGGACCGTACGAGGGCCGAGCGCGAGGCGACGTACATGGCGGAGAACCGGGAGGCGGCGGGTGCGGGCGAGCGCACGGCCGACGACCTGGAGTCCGGCGGGTACGAGTACGTGGCACTGGCCCTGATGCGGGCCATCGCGCGCGACGAACGCACGACGCTGATCCTCAACGTCCGAAACAGCGGCGTGCTCAGCCTCCTCGACGAGGCAGCCGTCATCGAAGTCCCGTGCGTGGTCGACGCGGCCGGCGCCCGCCCCGTCGCGGTGTCGCAGCTCACCGGCCATGAGGCGGGCCTGGTGGCCGCCGTGAAGGCCGTGGAGCGCTGCGTACTGGCAGCGGGGGAGAGCGGGTCGGCGCGGGAAGCGGTCAAGGCGTTCGCCCTGCACCCGCTCGTCGACTCGGTCCAGGTGGCGCGCAGGCTGCTGGAGGGCTACCGGGGCGCACACCCGGGACTTGACTACCTCAGGAAGGACTGACCCGGAGCGGGCCCGCCCCCGAGAGGAGCATCAGCTCCGTTGATGCCTCAGGCGCGCCGACATCCACCGGGCGCGGCGCCGGAGGATGCGTGGAATGCCAATCGCCTGACCGGGGTGGTGATGGCCCTCATCGTGGGGGCGTCCCCTCTCGTAGGTGATCGGCGCTGCGGCCGAGCGGCGGTTGCGTGCTGCGTCACCGTAGTCGTGCGTCCAGCCCATACCCCGACGTGTGCCCGGGGTCCAAGGTCGGTAATCACCTGACGGGCCGCCAATTGGCCTATGCGGGAGGCATTTGGCTGTTCGTAGTACAAGCGTTCTGGTGGACGGTGTCTTCGGTGGCCCTCGGTCGCCCGACGGTCGCCTGCTGGTTGTTTACCGGTCCGGCTCCGGGTCCTTCAGCCAGTCCACCAGCTCCTTGGAGAAGGTCGCCGGGTCCTCCTCGTGCGGGAAGTGCCCGAGCCCGTCGAGCAGCCGCCACCGGTACGGCGCCTCGACGTACTCGCCGGAGCCCGCCACGCTGCGGGTGCGCAGCACCGGGTCCAGCGATCCGTGCAGATGCAGTGTCGGCACCCGCACCGGCGTCTTCATCCGCCGGTTGAACTGGAGTCCGTCGGGCCGCGCCATCGACCGCACCATCCACCGGTACGGCTCGATCGAGCAGTGTGCCGTCGACGGGATCGTCATCGCCCGGCGGTAGGCGTCGATCGTCGCGTCGTCCGGCTGCCGGGGTCCCGACCAGTCCCGGATCAGCCGCCCCGTCAACGCCGCGTCGTCCGCGAGGAGTTGACGCTCCGGCACCCAAGGCCGCTGGAATCCCCAGATGTACGATCCGGCCCGCGACTGCGAGAAGTCCGCCAGCATCGCCGAGCGCCAGCGCCTCGGGTGCGGCATCGACGAGACCGCCAGCCGGCGCACCAGCTTGGGCCGCATCGCCGCCGCGGTCCACGCCAGGTACCCGCCCAGGTCGTGCCCGACGAGCGC
This sequence comes from Streptomyces sp. NPDC054863, assembly GCF_053610825.1. NCBI lineage: Bacteria > Bacillati > Actinomycetota > Actinomycetes > Kitasatosporales > Streptomycetaceae > Streptomyces > Streptomyces sp. NPDC054863. The sequence continues at coordinate 6,574 of NZ_JBSGZD010000264.1, forward strand.
CGCGTCCGGCTCGCCCAGGGACCGTACGACGCCCGTGATGTCCAGTGCGAGGTTCGCCGGGTCGTAGCCACGGGGCGTACGGTCGCTGCCGCCCACTCCGCGCAGATCCATCGCCACCGCCCGGAAACCGGCTTCGGCGAGCGCCGTCAGCTGATGCCGCCAGGTCCACCAGAACTGCGGGAACCCGTGCAGCAGAAGTACCAGCGGACCGTCTCCCATTTCCGCGATGTGGAAACGCGCGCCGTTCGCCGCCACGTCCCGGTGCGTCCACGGGCCGTCGAGACGTACGACGGAGGAGGCGGACGTCGGGGCCGGGAAGGCGGCGGACGAAGCGGAATTACCGGAGCCGTTGGTATCAAGGGCGGTCATACGGACGAGCGTGCCACAACGGACGTGTTGTCCTGCACCTGACGGGGGTGCGGCTTCGCATTCCCGAGTACGGCGGCCGTCTCCTTGGCCGCGGCGGCGGCCTTCTGCGGGCCCCGGCCCTTCTTGGCCTTCTTCGCGAAGATGACGCCGATCAGTCCCAGCAGGCCCGCGACCAGCACGTTCGCGGCGAAGGAGAGCAGGAAGCACCAGCCGAGGTTCCAGCCGCCGCTCCACGCGTGGATCCCGTACGCCAGTGCGAAGCTCAGCATGGGCAGCGAGAAGATCAGTACGGCGCCGGCCGCGCCGAACGCCCCGCCGCCGACCGCACCGCGCTTCACGTCCTGCCGGAGCTGGATCTTGGCCAGCGCGATCTCGTCGTGCACGAGCGCGGACATCTCGGTGGTCGCCGTGGCGACCAACTGACCGAGGCTGCGCTCGGCGCTCTCGACGCCGTGGGCGTTGCGGGCGGGGTCGCTCATCGCTCTCTCCCTCTTTTGTTCAAGCTTCTGTGCAAGCTCGAAGTTCAAGCTCATCGGATCTGCAGTCAGATCATGCCGGACCGGTGCCGTCGTCGCGCGACGCCCCCAGCACTTCTTCGTTGTTCCCGCTACCCGCACACTGCTCGGCCAGCCGTCGGTGCTCCGCGGCTTTCGCGTCGTAGATCTCGGCCATCCGCAGGTGGTAGTCCGGCTTGCCCACCTCGTAGATGTCCGGGATCCCGTCCATGTCCTCGTCGCGCTCTTCCTCGTCGTAGAGCGCACGGTACTTGCGGACCCGCAGTTTCAGCAGCACGCCGGACAGAACCGCGGCGATCAGCGATCCGATCAGGACCGCCGCCTTGACCTCGTCGGCCAGCTCCAGGTCGTTGCTGAAGGCGAGTTCGCCGATCAGCAGGGAGACGGTGAAGCCGATACCGGCCAGCGAGGCGATGGCGAAGACGTCCGGCCAGACGAGGTCGTCATTGAGTTCCGCCTTGGTGAAGCGGGCCGCCAGCCACGTACCGCCGAAGATGCCGACCGCCTTGCCGACCACCAGACCCAGCACCACACCCAGCGTCTCCGGCTTGGTGAACACATCGGCGAGCGCACCACCCGTCACGGAGACACCGGCCGAGAAAAGGGCGAACAGCGGCACCGCGAGGCCCGCCGACAACGGCCGCACCAGGTGCTCGATGTGCTCGCCCGGCGAGTGCTCCTCGCCCTCGCGCCGACTGCAGCGCAGCATCAGGCCCATCGCGACACCGGCGATCGTGGCGTGCACGCCGCTGTTGTACATCAGGCCCCAGATCACCAGCGCCAGCGGCACGTACACGTACCAGCCGCGTACGTTCGCGCGCAGCAGCAGCCAGAAGACGGCCAGGCCGACGACGGCCCCGCCGAGCGCGGCGAAGTTGATGTCGCTGGTGAAGAAGACCGCGATGATCAGGATCGCGAAGAGGTCGTCGACGACGGCGAGGGTGAGCAGGAAGGCCCGCAGCGCGGACGGCAGTGAGGTGCCGATGACGGCGAGGACGGCGAGCGCGAAGGCGATGTCGGTCGCGGTCGGGACCGCCCAGCCGTTGGTGTTCCCGTCGCCGATGACGTTCACGAGTACGTAGACGAGGGCCGGGGCCGCCATGCCGCAGAGGGCGGCGATCACGGGGAGGGCGGCGGCCTTCGGGTCGCGCAGTTCGCCCGCGACGAGCTCGCGCTTGAGCTCGATGCCGGCGACGAAGAAGAAGATCGCGAGGAGGCCGTCGGCCGCCCAGTGCTGGACGGAGAGGTCGAGGCCGAGGAAGCCGGGACCGAGGTGCAGACCCCGCAGCGACTCGTAACTCGATCCGAAGGTGTTCGCCCAGATCAGCGCCGCGACGGCGGCCACGAGGAGCAGGACACCGCCGACCGTCTCGGTGCGCAGGGCGTCCGCGACGTACGTCCGCTCGGGGAGCGGGAGCCGTCCGAGGAACTTGCTCTTGGTGGGGGGAGTGGACGCGGCCACGGGGAAAACCTCCGGTCGGTGGGCAGCATGAAGCACATTGCCGACCAGACTTCCCGGCGCACCTGTTGAGTTTTGACGCGTTCCTGACGCGTGGGCAACTCTACCGGTGGTGCGCAAGGGCGTATCCGGCGATCTTCACTTTACGAGCGAAAAGGGCACCCGGCGCGGGGAGCGCGGGGTGCCCTTGAGCTGTTCAGGGGACGTGCGGGACATGCCGGACGTGCCGGAAGTGTGAGACGTGCCGGATGTGTGAGACGTGCGAGACGTGCAGGAAGTACGAGGCTGGTGTGACTAGTCGTCGCCACCGGCCGAGCTCGGCAGCTTGGCCTGGATCAGTCCCATCACGGACGCGTCGGTGAGCGTCGAGACGTCGCCCAGCTCCCGGTCCTCGGCGATGTCGCGCAGCAGACGGCGCATGATCTTGCCCGAGCGGGTCTTCGGCAGCTCGGCCACCGGCATGATCCGCTTGGGCTTGGCGATCGGGCCGAGCGTGGCACCGACGTGATTGCGCAGGTCCGCGACCAGGGAGTCGGTCTCGGACGCCGTGCCGCGCAGGATCACGAACGCCACGATCGCCTGACCGGTCGTCTCGTCAGCCGCACCGACCACGGCCGCCTCGGCGACCGACGGGTGCGAGACGAGCGCGGACTCGACCTCGGTGGTGGAGATGTTGTGGCCGGACACCAGCATCACGTCGTCGACCCGGCCCAGCAGCCAGATGTCGCCGTCGTCGTCCTTCTTGGCGCCGTCACCGGCGAAGTACCGGCCTTCGAAGCGGGACCAGTACGTGTCGATGAAGCGCTGGTCGTCGCCCCAGATCGTCCGGAGCATGGAAGGCCACGGCTCCGTCAGTACGAGGTAGCCGCCACCGCCGTTGGGAACCTCACGCGCCTCGTCGTCCACGACCGTCGCAGCGATACCGGGGAGTGCGCGCTGGGCCGAACCCGGCTTGGTCTCGGTGACGCCCGGCAGCGGCGCGATCATCATCGCGCCGGTCTCGGTCTGCCACCAGGTGTCCACGATCGGGCACTTGTCGGCGCCGATGTGCTTGCGGTACCACATCCACGCCTCGGGGTTGATCGGCTCGCCGACCGACCCGAGGACGCGCAGCGACGACAGGTCGAACTTCGCGGGGATGTCGTCGCCCCACTTCATGAAGGTACGGATCGCGGTCGGCGCGGTGTAGAGGATCGTCACGCCGTACTTCTGCACGATCTCCCAGAAACGTCCCTGGTGGGGGGAGTCGGGGGTGCCCTCGTACATGACCTGCGTGGCGCCGTTCGCAAGCGGCCCGTAGACGATGTACGAGTGGCCGGTCACCCAGCCGATGTCGGCGGTGCACCAGTAGACGTCGGTCTCCGGCTTGAGGTCGAAGACCGCGTGGTGGGTGTACGCCGCCTGGGTGAGGTAGCCGCCGGAGGTGTGCAGGATGCCCTTGGGCTTACCCGTCGTACCCGACGTGTACAGGATGAAGAGCGGGTGCTCGGCCTCGAAGGCCTCGGGGGTGTGCTCGGTCGACTGGCGGCCGACGATGTCGTGCCACCACACGTCGCGGGCGCTGTCCCACGCCGTCTCCTGCTTGGTCCGCTGTACGACCAGTACGTGCTCCACCTGCGGACACTTCGCCACGGCCTCGTCGATCGCGGGCTTCAGCGCGGAGGGCTTGCCGCGCCGGTAGCCGCCGTCGGAGGTGATGACGAGCTTGGCGTCGGCGTCCTGGATGCGGGAGGCGACGGCGTCGGCGGAGAAGCCGCCGAAGACGACCGAGTGCGCGGCGCCGACGCGGGCACAGGCCAGCATCGCGATCGCGGCCTCGGGGATCATCGGGAGGTAGACGGCGACGCGGTCGCCCTTGCGTACGCCCAGCTCGGTGAGGGCGTTCGCGGCGCGCGACACCTCGTCCTTGAGCTCCGCATACGTAAGGGAGCGGCTGTCGCCCGGCTCGCCCTCGAAGTGGATCGCGACGCGGTCGCCGTTGCCCGCCTCGACGTGGCGGTCCACGCAGTTGTACGCGACGTTGAGCTCGCCGTCCGCGAACCACTTCGCGAAGGGCGGGTTCGACCAGTCGAGCGTCTCGGTGGGCTCGGTGGCCCAACTGAGGCGGCGTGCCTGCTCGGCCCAGAAGCCGAGCCGGTCGGCCTTGGCCTGTTCGTACGCCTCCGCCGTGACGTTGGCGTTGGCGGCCAGCTCGGCAGGAGGAGCAAAGCGGCGCTCTTCCTTCAAAAGATTGGCCAAGCTCTCGTTGCTCACGACATCTCCCATTCCCAGGGCGTCCGATGTGTCCCGGGACCTAGCTCATCAGTCCGGGGCCCTGGTGACAAGAGCCATCCGGAAATTGGTTTAGACCTATTGGGTCCGTGAGCTGCTACGACGCCCGTACGG
>NZ_JBSGZD010000265.1:0-11294 GCF_053610825.1 Streptomyces sp. NPDC054863
GTACGGATTTCCGTACCGCAGGCCCTTCGCGTGGCGCAGAACCCACCGGGAGGGAGCGTCAGCCCTCTTCGCGGCGGAGGTTGCCCTTGAGGTCCTTGAAGCGACCCAGCAGGCCGTTCACGAACGACGGGGAGTCGTCGGTGGAGAACTCCTTGGCGAGCTGAACCGCCTCGTCGATCACCACCGCGTCCGGGGTCCCGTCCACCCACACCAGCTCGTACGTACCGAGCCGGACGATGTTGCGGTCCACGACCGGCATCCGGTCGAGGTCCCAGCCTTCGGCATAGGTCTCGATGAGCTCGTCGATCCGGGACGCGTACTGCGCGTACCCCTCGACGAGTTCCATCGTGTATTCGGTCACCGGCGGCTGTCGCTCGTCGCTCCGCGAGTGCCGGACCCAGTCCGCGAGGACATTCTGCACGGACGTACCGCGCTGATCGGCCTCGAAGAGGATCTGGAACGCGCGCTTGCGGGCGTTGTTGCGAGCGGCCACGGTTAGCTGTTCACCCGGCCGAGGTAGTCGCCCGTGCGGGTGTCGACCTTGATCTTCTCGCCGGTCGTGATGAACAGCGGGACGCCGATCTCGTAATCGGTCTCCAGGGTGGCGGGCTTGGTGCCACCGGTGGAGCGGTCGCCCTGCACACCGGGGTCGGTGTGCTTGATCGTCAGCTCGACGGCGGCCGGGAGCTCGACGTAGAGCACCTCGCCCTCGTGCTGGGCGACGGAGGCGGTGAAGCCCTCGATCAGGAAGTTGGCGGTGGAGCCGACGGACTTGCGGTCGACCATCAGCTGGTCGTACGTGTCCATGTCCATGAAGACGAAGTAGTCGCCGTCCATGTACGAGAACTGCATGTCACGACGGTCGATGGTGGCCGTCTCGACCTTCGTGCCGGCGTTGAAGGTCTTGTCGACGACCTTGCCGGACATCACGCTCTTGAGCTTGGTGCGCACGAAGGCCGGGCCCTTGCCGGGCTTGACGTGCTGGAACTCGACGACGGACCAGAGCTGGCCTCCGTCGAGCTTGAGCACCATGCCGTTCTTGAGGTCGTTCGTGGAAGCCACGGTTGCGGAATCTCCTGGACTGGTGGAACGACCGGCAGAACGCACTCGGCAAGCACGAGGCTAGAGCGCGAGCAGTTCCTTGGTCGTAATGGTGAGTAGCTCGGGTCCGCCGTCCGCCTCGGGGCGCACGACGAGAGTGTCATCGATCCGGACTCCGCCCCGGCCAGGGAGGTGAACCCCCGGTTCGACGGTGACCGGCACACAAGCGTCCAGTTTACCCATGGCCGAAGGTGCCAGCTCCGGGTCCTCCACGATTTCGAGCCCGACACCGTGTCCGGTGGACGCCGGAAGGGCCTCTCCGTACCCCGCCGCCTCCAGTCGGTGGCGTGCCGCGCGGTCCACTTCGCGGTACTCGACGCCGGGCGCGAGGGTCTCCCGGGCCGCCCGCTGGGCGGCGAACACCAGGTCGTACAGGTCGATCTGCCAGTCGGCGGGGCTGGTGCCGATGACGAAGGTACGGCCGATCTCGACCCGGTAGCCGCGGAACTCGGCGCCGAGGCAGACGGAGAGGAAATCGCCCTCCTCGACCCTGCGGTCGGTCGGCCGGTGTCCGGCTCGTCCCGAATGGGGTCCCGTGCCCACGGAGGTGGCGAAGGCGGGGGCGTCGGCGCCGTGGTCGACGAGGCGGCGCTCCAGCTCCAGGGCCAGATGCCGTTCGGTGCGCCCCACCAGAATGGATTCGAGGAGTTCGCCGAGGGCCTGGTCGGTGATCTCGCCCGCCGTGCGCAGGCAGGCGAGCTCCTCCTGGTCCTTGACGATGCGCTGCTGCTCGACGGCGGAGCCGAGCTCGGCGAGGCGCAGCCGGGGCGCCACCGAGCCCAGCGCCCGGTAGCGGGCCACGGTCAGGTGGTGTTCCTCGACGGCGAGGGAGCCTGCTCCCGCGGCTGCCGCGAAGCCCGCGGCGGCCACTGCCGCGTCCGCGCCCGGGGTCGGCAGGACGTGCACGCGCAACGCCTCGTCGGGGCGCCCCTCGACGGGCGTGCCCTCGGGCGTGCGCGGGCACAGCAGGACGTCGCGCTCGGGGCCCTCGGGGCCGAGCAGCAGCACGGCGCCGGGCGGGGCGCTGCCGGCGAGGTAGCGGACGTTGGCGGGCCGGGAGACCAGCGCGGCCTCGCTGCCCGCGGCGGCCGTGCGGTCGCGCAGCCGCCCGCGGCGGATTCCATGGGCCTCAGACATGCCCCGAGCGTAGGTACGGGGGCGCGGGCGCGCCGGTTCTGCGCGTCCGACCGGGGGTCCGCCCCGGGTGGCCGGTAAGGCCTACCAGGTGGGCGGGCTCGCCATCGCCCTGGCGAGGGTCTCGTCGAGGAGCTGGGCCGTGGTGGGCACGTCGTACTGGGAGTTGTCGATGATGGGCAGCCCCGAGCCGTACCAGCCGGCCATCCGGCCGTGGATGCGGGCCACTTCCTCGTCGCTGAGGCGCCTGTTGCCGCTGCGCTTGGCGTTGCGCTCCAGGACGATCTCCAGGCCCGGCAGCAGGACCACGGGGAGCAGTCCTGGGCCGACGTGCCGCTTCCAGCCGCCGAGGCCGACGACGGGGCGGTCGGGGAAGACGGCGTCGTCGACGATGCAGGAGATGTTGTTGGCGAGGAAGTTGCGGGCGGCGAAGCCGCAGGTGCGGCGGGCCAGGCGGTACTGGGCCTCGGAGTGGTCGTTCCAACCGGCCTGCGGGTCGGCGAAGCCGGAGCAGACCCATTCGCGGACGTCGTCGAGGCTGATGTGCGCGGTCGGCACCCGGCGGCTCTGCGCCCAGTACTTGGCGACGGTGGTCTTTCCCGCCCCGGCGGGGCCTATGAGCAGGACCGCGAGGGTGGTGTTGCCGGTGTGGGCGGGCGCGGCGGCGTTCGGCGGCGACGGCAGCGGTACGGGGCCGCCCGGCGGCAGCTGGATGTGGCCCGTGGTGTCGCGCGCGCCGGACGGCACGGGAGCGTGCTGGGGGGCGCGGTGCGGCTGCGGGGCCGGTGCGTGCGGCGGCGGGGCGGCGGGGCCCGGGGCCGCCGGGCCGTTCCCCGTGCCGTGCGTGGTGAAGCCCGGGGAATGCGGCACCGGAGGCGTGTGGGGCGGCTGGGGCGGGCCCGTGGGAGGCCCTGCCGGCGGGCCCGCGGGCGGGTGCGGGGCGCCGTGGGGAGCGGCGCTCGCCCAGATCGGGGCGGGGCCGTGGGGAGGTGGCAGCGGAGCCCCCACTACGTGCTGCATCCGGTGCCACTCCGTCTCGTACAGGCGACTGTTGCCGGGCTGATCGGTCGATCCGGACCGTGGTGAAGCCGGATCGTGGTGATGCTGACCCGAAAGGGCCGGGTCGAACCCTCGAACGGTACCGCCCCCGCCACTCACCGGATGAACGGCCGCCGGGTGAACGGCCGGGGGCGATCCCAAGTGCCCTGCCCTGTCAGACGGCGGTCTCAGCCGTCGAGTTGCTCGGCGAGCGCGCGCAGTGCGAGCCGGTACGAGCCGATGCCGAAGCCCGCGATGGTCCCGCTGGCGACGGCGGCCACCACCGAGGTGTGCCGGAACTCCTCGCGGGTGTACGGATTCGAGATGTGGACCTCGATCAGCGGGGCGGTGCGCTGGGCCGCCGCGTCCCGCATTCCGTACGAATAGTGGGTGAAGGCGCCCGGGTTGAGAACGACCGGAATTCGCCCGTCCGCCGCCTCGTGCAGCCAGCGGATGAGCTCGCCCTCGTCGTTGGTCTCGCGGACCTCGACGTCGAGGCCGAGCTCCTTGCCGAGGCTCTGGCAGGCCTCGACGAGCCCGGCGTACGACGTGGCGCCGTACACATCGGGCTCGCGGGAGCCGAGCCGCCCGAGGTTCGGACCGTTCAGCACGAAGACCCGGCTCGTGCCGCTCACGCGGCGATCTCCGCGTGTGCGGCCAGCAGCATCGCCGGGTCCGGGCCCTCCAGGACGGTCGGCTTGGCGAGGCCGTCCAGGACGATGAAGCGCAGCATGTCGCCGCGCGACTTCTTGTCGACCTTCATGTTCTCGACGAGCTTGGGCCACTGGTCGCCGCGGTAGGTGAGCGGCAGCCCGACCGACTCCAGGACCGAGCGGTGCCGGTCGGCGGTCGCGTCGTCGAGGCGGCCGGCGATCCGGCCGAGTTCGGCGGCGAAGACCATGCCGACGGAGACGGCCGCGCCGTGCCGCCACTTGTAGCGCTCGTTCTTCTCGATGGCGTGGGCGAGGGTGTGCCCGTAGTTGAGGATCTCCCGGCGGCCGGACTCCTTGAGGTCCCCGGAGACCACTTCGGCCTTGACCCGGATCGCCCGCTCGATCAGCTCGGCGGTGTGCGGCCCGGCGGGGGTGCGCGCCGCGACCGGGTCCTCCTCGATCAGGTCGAGGATCACCGGGTCGGCGATGAAGCCGGCCTTGATGACCTCGGCGAGACCGCTGATGAAGTCGTTGACGGGCAGCGAGTCCAGCGCCGCGAGGTCGCAGAGGACCCCGGCCGGCGGGTGGAAGGCGCCGACGAGGTTCTTGCCCTCGGCGGTGTTGATGCCGGTCTTGCCGCCGACCGCCGCGTCGACCATGCCGAGCACGGTCGTCGGCACGGCGATCCAGCGCACCCCGCGCAGCCAGGTCGCCGCGACGAACCCGGCCACGTCGGTGGTGGCCCCTCCCCCGACGCCCACGATCACGTCGGTGCGGGTGAAGCTGGTCTGTCCGAGCGCCTTCCAGCAGTAGGCCGCGACCTCGACGGTCTTGGACTCCTCTGCGTTGGGCAGCTGGATCGCGATGACCTCGTAGCCCTGCGCGGCCAGGTCCTGCCGTACCGCCTCACCGGTCTCGGCGAGGGCTTCGGGGTGCAGTACGGCCACGCGCTTGGCCGAGGTCCCGATGAGCCCGGGAAGCTCGTCCAGCAACTGCCGTCCCACCAGCACGTCGTACGCCTCGGTGCCGTCCGTGCCGCCGACGGTGATCCGCGTCGGTGCCGCTGCCTGCTGCGTCTGCTCGCTGGTCATGCGTCCTTCAACTCCAGTGCGTCGAGGACCGCCTGGGCGACCTCTTCGGGGGTGCGGCCGTCGGTCGCGACGACCACCCGGGCGACTTCGGTGTACAAGGTGCGGCGGGCGTCCATCAGCTCGCGCCACTGCCTGCGCGGGTTGACGGCGAGCAGCGGGCGGGCGGTGTTCAGCCCGGTGCGCTTCACCGCCTCGTCGACGTCCATCGACAAATAGACAACGGGGTACGCGGAGAGCAGCTCCCGGGTCGCCTCGTCGAGGATCGCGCCCCCGCCGAGCGCGAGGACACCCGTGTGCTGCTCGACGGCCGCACGTACGGCAGCGCGCTCCAGCTCACGGAAGTACGGCTCGCCCTCGTCGACGAAGATGTCGGCGATCTCACGGCCCTGGGCCGCGACGATGTCGGCGTCGGTGTCCCGGTGCCCGATCCCGAGCCGCTCGGCCAGCAGCGCGCCGACGGTGGTCTTGCCGACCCCCATCGGCCCCACGAGGACGATCTTCGGCCCGTCCTGGGTGCCGGTCACCGGATCTGGAGGTTGTCGAGGTACGACTGCACGTTGCGCCGCGTCTCGCCCACGCTGTCCCCGCCGAACTTCTCGGCGACCGCGTCCGCGAGCACCAGCGCCACCATGGCCTCGGCCACGATACCCGCCGCCGGAACGGCACATACATCGGACCTCTGGTGGTGTGCGGCGGCAACCTCGCCCGTGGAGATGTCGATCGTCGCGAGTGCGCGCGGCACCGTCGCGATCGGCTTCATCGCGGCCCGTACCCGCAGCAGCTCACCGGTGGACATGCCGCCCTCGGTGCCGCCCGCCCGCCCGGTGGTGCGCTTCACACCGTCCGCGGTCGGCACGATCTCGTCGTGCGCCTTCGATCCCGGCACCCGCGCCAGGTCGAAGCCGTCGCCGACCTCGACGCCCTTGATGGCCTGGATGCCCATGAGCGCACCCGCCAGCCGGGAGTCGAGCCGCCGGTCCCAGTGCGTGAAGGAGCCGAGGCCGACCGGCACGTGGTAGGCCAGCACTTCCACGACTCCGCCGAGGGTGTCGCCGTCCTTGTGGGCCTGGTCGATCTCCGCGATCATCGCCTTCGACGCGTCCGCGTCCAGGCAGCGCACCGGGTCCTCGTCCAGCTTCGCCTCGTCGGACGGCTTCGGCAGGACGCCGTACGGCGCCTTGGCCGCGGCCAGCTCGACGACGTGCGAGACGATCTCGATCCCGGTGGTCTGCTTCAGGTACGAGCGCGCCACCGTGCCGAGCGCCACCCGCGCCGCGGTCTCCCGCGCACTGGCCCGCTCAAGGACCGGCCGCGCCTCGTCCAGCGCGTACTTCTGCATGCCCGCGAGGTCCGCGTGGCCGGGGCGGGGGCGGGTCAGCGGCGCGTTGCGCGCCAGCTTGGCCAGTACCTCCGGGTCCACGGGATCGGCCGACATGACCTGCTCCCACTTGGGCCACTCGGTGTTGCCCACCATGATCGCGACGGGGCCGCCCATGGTCAGGCCGTGCCGCACGCCGCCGAGGAAGGTGACCTCGTCCTTCTCGAACTTCATCCGGGCGCCGCGCCCATAACCGAGCCGTCGTCGCGCCAGCGCGTCCGCCACCATCTCCGTGGTGATCGGCACGCCGGAGGGAAGGCCCTCCAGTGTCGCGACGAGTGCGGGTCCGTGGGATTCTCCCGCGGTCAGCCAGCGCAACCTGCTCAACGGTGCTCCTCATGCTCGCGCCTGAACTGCGATGACGCAGCCCGGATGCGCGGCCCGGACCCGCCAACCCCGATCCTCCCACGTCCGGGCGCGGGCCCTGCCCCCGGTCCAGAACTCGGACCGTGTGCTCACCCGCCGGACAGCGCCCGTTCACCGGCCGCCCGCATGACGGCGAGCGGCGCGGCGGCGACACCCGTCATCTGCTCGACCTGCAACACCGCCTGGTGTACAAGGAGATCGAGTCCTCCGACCACTGCTCCCCCGCGACCGGACCAGGCCGCCGCGAGGGCGGTCGGCCACGGCTCGTACAGCACGTCGAAGAGCGTCCCGACGGCGTCCGGTACCTCCGCCGCCAGCGCGTCCGTCGTTCCGGCCGGGGTCGTCGCGATCACCAACGGCGCCGCGAAGGCCTCGCGGGCGTCGCCCCAGTCGGCGGTCCGCACGTCGACGCCGAGCCGCTCGCCCCAGGTCCGCATCTCGACGGCGCGCGCTTCACTGCGTACGTAGGCGGTGACGGGACCGGCGCAGATCCGGGACAGCGCGGCGAGCGCGGACGAAGCGGTGGCGCCGGCCCCGAGGATCGCCGCCGACTCGATCTTCTCGACCCCGCGCTCGCGCAGGGCCGAGATCATCCCCGGAATGTCGGTGTTGTCGCCGAGCCGTCGCCCGTCCTCGGTGAGGACGACGGTGTTGACCGCCTCCACCGAGGCAGCCGTCTCGCTGACCTCGTCGAGCAGCGGCATGATCGCGCGCTTCAGCGGCATGGTCAGCGAGAGCCCCGCCCACTCGCCGCCCAACTCCCCTACGAACGAAGGGAGTTGAGCCTCGTCGACCTCGAACCGGTCGTACGACCAGCCGTCGAGCCCCAGTGCCACGTAGGCGGCGCGGTGCAGGACCGGGGAGAGCGAGTGGGCGATGGGCTTGCCGAGGACGGCGGCCCGGTTGCGCGTGCTGCTCACTGCTTGGACTTCTTCCGTTCCGCGTTGTACTGCTGGACGAGGCGGTCATGCTCTTTGTAGGTGTTCGTGAAGACGGTGTTTTCCGAGGTCATCGAGATGAAGTAGAACCAGGGACCCGGCGTCGGGTTCATCGCCGAATGCAGGGCGTCCGCACCCGGGTTGTCGATCGGGCCGGGCGGCAGGCCCTTCCGCTTCAGGTAATACGTGTTGTACGGGTGGTCGAAGGTGGCCAGCTTGTCCGTGTCACCGATGTCCAGCGTGCTCGTCGACTTGAGGTAGTTGACCGTGGAGTCGAACTGGAGACGGCCGTGGGTCTCCTGCTGGTTCTCCTTGAGCCGGTTGTAGACGACACGCGCGACCTTGTCGAAGTCCTTCTTGTACTTACCCTCGGCCTGCACCAGGCTCGCGACGGTGAGCAGTTCGTACGGGTCCTTGAGGTTCAGCTTCTTGGCCGTACCCGCCAGGTCCTGGCTCTCGTAGTGCCGGTTGGCCTCGGCGACCATCTTCTTGAGCACGTCCTCGGGCTTGGTGCCCTTGGCGACCGAGTAGGTGGCCGGGAAGAGGAAGCCCTCCAGCCGGTCGAGGATCCTCTTGTCCTCGGGCACCCAGGAGGGCAGCCCCAAGCTGTTGACCTGCGCCTTGGCGACGTTCTTCGTCGTGCCCTCCGCGAGGCCGAGCCTCTTGTCGAGCTCCTTGTAGACCGTCGCGTTGCGGGTGCCCGGAGGAAGGTTGTAGTTGTTCCGGCTGGCCGGGTCGAGCATCAGCTCCAGCGCGGCCTTCGCGGACATCCCCTTCTTCAGGGTGTAGACGCCCACCTGGATGGAGTTGCCCTTCTTCGGGTCCTTCCCCACCTCGGCCGTGAACGCGCTGACGCTCTTGACCACACCCGCCTTCTTGAGGGTGTTGCCGATCTCGTTGCCGTCGGCGCCCTTCTTGACCTCGATCTGCACCTGCTCGGCGGTGCCGCTGCCGGAGAAGTCCTCGGCCGGCCCGAACCGCGCCTGCCAGAAGTCGTAGCCGAAGTAGGCGACCCCGCCGAGACCGCCGAGCAGGACCGCCGACACGACCAGGCACGCGCAGCCGTTGCGGCTCTTCTTCTTTCCCTTGCCGGTCTTGCCCGCCTTGCCGCCCTTGCCGCGGCGCGCGGAGCGCGGGTCGTCGTCGAACTCCTCGTCGTCCTCGTCGTCGCGGGGCGGGGTGCGGCCGTTGTCGGTGCCCGTGAAGAAGGGGTGCTCCTCCTCGACGGGTGCGTCCGGGTCCCAGTCGGTCGTCGGCTCGGGGGGCGTAGTGCGCTGGGCGGGGGGCTGCGGCGGCGGATAGGCCTCGGGCGTGCCGTAGTAGTCCTGCTGCTCACCGCCGTAGCCGGGCTGCTGGCCGCTGTACGGGTCGGCCGGATTCATGCCGTACGGCACGGCCTGGTTCTGCTGACCGGTGTCCCAGCCGCCCTGGTTCCCCTGACCGCCGTACTGCTGCTGATCGGGGTAGTGGGGCTGCTGGGACTGCTGGGCCTGGGGGTACTGGCCGCTGTCGTGCGCCTGCGGGTACTGCCCGCTGTCGTGGACCTGCGGGTACTGGCCGCTCTGGTGCGCCTGCTCGTACTGGCCGCTGTCGTAGTACGGCTGCTGGGCCTGGCCCTGCTGCGGGTGACCTTGCTGAGCATGGCCCTGCTGCTGAGGATGGCCCTGCTGTTGCGGGTACTGCTGCTGCGGCTGGCCGCCGTAGGTCTGGTCGTAAGGGACCTGGCCGTGCCCGGCCTGCTGTCCGCCCCAACCCTGGCCGCCCTGGTCCCCGTACAGCGGGTCCTCCGGGTGCCACGGTTCGGAGCCTTGACCCCGGCCATACTCAGTCATCGGTCCCCTAGAGCCGCGAGGCGGCGGGTGTGACGCGCGTAAAGCACGGCATCCGTCCCGCCTCAATTCCTGTACGGCGGCTGTTCGAACGCCGCCACGGCGCGGAACGTTACCGTATCGCGATCAGACAACCACTTCGACGCCTTCGCCAGGGAGCTCTCCCGACACTCGTTCGGCCTCAAGGGCGTTCTGAAGAATGACAATCGCGGCGGCCTGGTCGATGAAAGATCGTCCCTTTTTGGACTTCACGCCCGAAGCGCGCAGCCCCTGGGCGGCCGTCACTGTGGTCATCCTCTCGTCGACCAGTCGTACGCCGATCGGCGCGATGCCCTTGGCGAGCTCCTGGGCGAACTTGCGGACCTTGACCGCGGCCGGGCCCTCGCCCCCGTTGAGGGAGCGAGGGAGTCCGACCACGACTTCGAGGGGTTCGTACTCCTCGACCAGCTGGCGCAGCCGCCGGTGGGCGGCCGGGACGTCACGTCCCGGCACGGTCTCCACCGGCGTGGCGAGGACCCCGTCGGGGTCGCACGAGGCGACCCCGATCCGGGCGTCCCCGACGTCGATCGCGAGACGGCGTCCACGTCGCATCAGGCGGTTTCCCCGACGAGGCGCTCAACGGCGTCGATGGCGTCGCCGATGGCCTCGACGCTGGTGCCGCCGCCCTGGGCGACGTCCGGCTTGCCGCCGCCTCCGCCGCCGAGGGTCTTGGCGGCCGTACGGACCAACTCGCCTGCCTTCAGGCCTCGCTGACGGGCCGCCTCATTGGTGGCGATGACGGTCAGCGGGCGGCCGTTGGCCGTCGTGAACAGGGCCACGACCACGGCCCGGTCGCCCTGGATGCGGCCGCGCACGTCGAGGACCAGCTTGCGCAGGTCGTCGGCGGACGTGCCGTCCGGCACCTGACCGGTGACCAGCGCGACGCCCTTGACGTCCTTGGCGCCCTCGACCAGTCCGGCGGCGGCCTGGAGGACCTTCTCGCCGCGGAACTTCTCGATCTCCTTCTCGGCGTCCTTCAGTTTGCCGAGCATGGCGGAGATCTTCTCGGGCAGCTCCTCGGCACGGCCCTTGACCAGCTCCTGGAGCTGGGCGACGACCGTGTGCTCACGGGCCAGGAACTTGTACGCGTCGACGCCGACGAGGGCCTCGATGCGGCGCACGCCGGAGCCGATCGACGACTCGCCGAGCAGCTTGACCAGGCCGAGCTGGGCGGTGTTGTGGACGTGCGTACCGCCGCACAGCTCCTTGGAGAAGTCGCCGATGGTGACCACGCGGACGCGCTCGCCGTACTTCTCGCCGAACTCGGCGATGGCGCCCTGCTTCTTGGCCTCGTCGATCGACATGACCTCGGCCTGCACGTCCAGCTCGTGCGAGAGGACCTCGTTGATCTTCTGCTCGACGTCGGTGAGAACGGCGCCGGGAACGGCGGCCGGGGAGCCGAAGTCGAAGCGGAAGCGGCCGGGCTGGTTCTCCGAACCGGCCTGGGCGGCCGTCGGGCCGAGAGCGTCGCGCAGCGCCTGGTGGGTGAGGTGCGTGGCGCTGTGGGCGCGGGCGATGGCGTTGCGGCGGTGCACGTCGATGATCGCCTGGGCCGTGGCGCCGACGGTGACCTCGCCGACCTGGACGACGCCCTTGTGGACGTACACGCCGGGGACCGGCTTCTGGCAGTCGCGGATCTCGACGACGGCGCCGTTGTCCAGCTTGATGCGGCCTGTGTCGCCGATCTGGCCGCCGCCCTCGGCGTAGAACGGGGTGCGGTCCAGGAC
>NZ_JBSGZD010000266.1:0-11125 GCF_053610825.1 Streptomyces sp. NPDC054863
CTCGAAGAGCGCCGGGTCCCAGACGTCCTCGTCGGCCGGGGCGACGTTGAAATCACCCAGAACGGCGAACGGCCGTGCCCCCGCGGCGTCCTCGGCGACGGCGGCCTTCAGCGCTTCGAACCAGGCCAGTTTGTACGTGTAGTGCTCGTGCCCGACCTCGCGGCCGTTGGGCACGTAGACCGACCAGAGGCGGAGCGGGCCGCAGGTCGCGGAGACGGCGCGGGGCTCCTGCACGCCCCCGTACTCAGGGCCGCCGGGCAGGCCCTGGACCACATCCTCCAGACCGACCTTCGAGACCAGTGCCACTCCGTTCCACCGGCCGTCGGCGACGACCGCGGACTCGTAGCCGAGCTCGCGCAGCTGGGCGGCGGGGAACTGCTCGGCGGTGGACTTGGTCTCCTGGATGCACAGCACGTCCGTGCCGGTGTTCTCCAGCCAGGCCAGCAGCCGAGGCAGTCGGGCGGTGATCGAGTTGACGTTCCAGGTGGCGATGCGCATGGTTCTCAACCTACTCGTCGGGTCTGACAGTCACAGAGCCACGGAGTCGCCGGGCGCGAGGTGGTGGTGCCGTGCGCCGCCGCCGAGGTTGCCGATGTGCCCGCCGTACAGCGGCAGGGCGAGGTCGGTGAGGAGCGCGTCGTGGATGTCGTACGCGCGCTGCGGCTTGACCTCGCGGACGTAGTCGATCACCTCGGAGACCTTGCTCCAGGGGGCCATCACGGGCAGCAGCAGCGTCTCGACCGGGTGCTCGGGGACGGTGAGCGCGTCGCCGGGGTGGAAGACGGAACCGTCCATCAGGAAGCCGACGTTGGTGATGCGCGGAAGGTCGGGGTGGATGACGGCGTGCAGCTCGCCGTGCACCTGGACATCGAATCCGGCGGCGCTGAAGGTGTCTCCGTGCCCGACGGTGTGCACCCGGCCGGGGAAGGCGGCGGAGATCTTCCCGGCGACGCTGCGCAGCGTCCAGATCTCGGCGGCCGGGTTCGCCTCCAGGGCGGCCCGCAGGTGGTCCTCGCTGAAGTGGTCCGGGTGCTCGTGCGTCACCAGGATCGCGTCGGCGCCGAGCGCGGCGTCCGCCTCGCTGAAGGCCCCCGGGTCCAGGACGAGCGTGCGGCCGTCCTTCTCCAGCCGGACGCAGGCGTGGGACTTCTTGGTCAGCTCGATGCTGTGCGTGCTGCTGCTCATGGCTTCCATCCTGCTACGGCTGCGGCGTGGTCTCCTGCCGGACCACTTCTTTGGCGGTTTCGAAGGCCGCGTGCGCCGCCGGGACGCCGCAGTACACGGCGGTCTGGAGCAGCACCTCGCGGATCTCGGCGGGGGTGAGCCCGTTGCGCAGGGCGGCCCTGACGTGGGTGGCCAGGGACTCCTGGCGGCCTCCGGCGACGAGCGCGGTGAGGGTGATCACGCTGCGGGTGCGGCGGTCGAGCCCGTCCCTGGTCCAGATCTCGCCCCAGGCGTACCGGGTCAGGAGTTCCTGGAAGTCGCCCGTCATGTCGTCCGCGCCGGCCAGCGCCTCGTCGACGTACCCCTCGCCGAGGACCTCTCGACGCACCTTCAGGCCTTCGTCGTACGGGTCGGGGCGTCCGGCAGGGAGCGGCTCGGGGTCGGGTGCCGTGACGGGGGTGTGCGCGGGCTGCGGCACGGCGGCGGCAGCCGGGGCCGGGGCCTCGGTGTCGTCGGCCGGCAGCGGCGGTACGGGTACCAGCAGCGTGGTGCTGCTGTCCTGCCAGGCGGCGGTGAAGTGCCGCACCAGCAGGTCGGTGACGGCGGCGGGCTGCTCGACGGGGGTCAGGTGGGAGGCCCCGGGGACGAGCGCGAGACGGGCGTCGGGGATGCCCGCGACCAGGGTGCGCGCGTCGGCGGGCCCGGTGACCTGGTCCTGCTCGCCGACCACCACCAGGGTGGGCACGGCGATCCGCCCCAGTTCGGGGCGTACGTCGAAGGCGGCCAGGGCCTCGCAGGCGGCGATGTAGCAGCCGGGGTCGGTGGTGCGCACCATCTGGACGGCCCACTCGACTATCGCGGGCTGCGCGGCGGCGAACGCCTGGGTGAACCAGCGGCCGGGCGCGGACGCCGCCATCGGCTCCATCCCGTTCGTACGGACGATGACGCCGCGCTGGCGGAACTCGTCCGCGGTACCGAACCGGGGGGAGGCGGCGACCAGCGCCAGGGAGGCCACCCGGTGCGGATGACGCAGCGCCAGCTCGGCCCCGATCGCACCGCCGATCGAACAGCCCGCGTACCCGAAGCGCTGAACGCCCAGCCCGTCGAGGACGGACAGCAGCCTGCCCGTCAGATCACCGACCGAGGAGAGGGGCTCGGCGGGCGCCCCACCGTGCCCCGGCAGGTCGTATCGGAACACCCGCCAGGTGCGGGCGAGCTCCGGTATCTGGCGGTCCCACATGTGCCACGTCGTCCCGAGGGACGGGCCCAGAACCAGGACCGGAGCGTCTTCTGGCCCGTCGAAGCGGTATTGCAGCGTCTCTGCCGTCGTCTCACTCACGCCTGCACACTCTCATCTCTCACGGACGCCCCGGTAACGGAGGGTCGCTGGATACCCTCCTGCCCAGGTTGCAGACTTCTCGGGCGGCGTTCGCCTGCCGGTCGCCGCCCTGGTGGAGCCGCTCGGGGTTGCCTTCCGCGGTGTTCAGCCGCTCGGGGTCGCCTTCCCCGGTGATCAGCGCGGACGGCTCCTTCTGGCCCAGAGCAGCAGGACCACCGAGCAGACCGCGGCGAACGCGCACCACGTCGAGATGTACTCCTCTCGCCACAGCCCGAAGGACACGGCGGCTCCGACGGAGGCCAGGACGCCGAACAGGACGAGCCCCCGGTCACCGGACAGGAGCAGGGAACCGAGGGTGGCGAGGAGGTAGCCGGCGACGGTCAGCTCCGCCTGCGGCAGCCCCAGGGAGTACCCCACCGTGTGTCCCCGGATCTCCGCCGTCACGGTACGGGTCGCCAGCGCGTGGGCGAGCGCCGCCGCTGTCGTGACTCCCGCCGCCAGGGGGACGAGCAGACGACGACGGGCGCGCGGCGGAGCGGCGCACAGCACGGCTGCCGGTACCCACAGCGCCAACACCGGGAGCGCGATGACGCTCCAGGCGACAGTGGCGGGCCCGGTACCGCCGCCGTGCTGCCAGACCACGGCCTCGATGATCTGGTGGGCGCCCAGGAGCAGGGGCAGTGCGGCCAGTGGAAGGTCACGGGGGTGTCGGGCCGCCACGGTCACCGCGGTGACCCCCACCGCCGTGATGACCGTGCCTGCAACGAGATCGGCCGTCGCACTCCAGCACATGGCAGCAACGCTACGGCCGTCCCGGCGGGGAAGCATGCCGGGCGTCCCTCCGGGACCGCGAGTGACCAGAACGCTCTCCTCGGCGGCCCGGAGTCTGGCACACAGCGCCCGAGAGTCGTCGCGTTCATCTGCCCGGGCCGGGGTCCCTGGCATTCCCCATCGCCGCATACACCCTTCTCCCATACCCCCCTCCCGTATGCTACGGTGCGTCTCGCAGATACCCCATGGGGGTATGAAAGAGAGAGGTGAGGGGCAATGTCGACCGTCAATCCCAAGCGCTGGTGGGCACTCGCAGTGCTGGCCACCGCACAGTTCATGGTGATCATGGACACGTCGATCATCGGAGTCGCGCTCCCGGAGATGCAGAAGGACCTGGGCTTCTCCCAGGGCGAGTTGCAGTGGGTGTTCAACGCCTACGTGATCGCGTTCGGCGGACTGCTGCTGCTGGGTGGGCGACTGTCCGACCTGATCGGCGCACGGAAGATCTTCGTCACCGGCTGGGTGGTCATGATCGCCGGATCGGTCGTCGCCGCCGCGGCCACCACCGCCTGGGTCGAGGTACTGGGCCGTGGCGTCCAGGGCGTCGGCGGAGCGCTCATCACGCCCTCCGCGATGACCCTGCTGATGATGCTCTTCGGGCACAACCCGAAGGAACTCGGCAAGGCCATGGCCTTCTACGGTGCCGCCGCCCCGGCCGGCGGCACGGCCGGAGTCTTCCTCGGCGGCGTGTTCACCGAATGGCTGAGCTGGCCCTGGGTCTTCATCATCTACATCCCCATCGGCCTCGCCACCCTCGCCGCCACCAGGGTGCTGCCCGTCGTCGCGAGCCGTCGCGGATCCGTGGACATCGCAGGCGCCGTCGCCGTCACGGCGGGTCTCGCACTGGCCGTCTTCGCTGTCGTACGGGCACCCGAAGTGGGCTGGGGTTCGACGGGGACCGTCCTTCAACTGGTCGGTGCCGTCGCCCTGTTGGGTCTCTTCCTCTTCATCCAGAAGTCCCTCCGCGAACCGCTGATGCCGCTCAGCGTGTGGCGAGTGCCGCGGCTCGGCTCGGCCAATCTGGCGATGATGCTGCTCGGTGCGGCGTGGATTCCGATGTGGTACTTCCTCAATCTGTACCTCCAGCAGGTACTCGGGTACGGGGCGTTCGCGAGCGGCGCCGCCCTGGTGCCGATGACCGTGCTCCTGATGATCTTCATGACGATGATCACGGCACGGCTGATGACGAAGTTCGGCGCCAAGCCGCTGATCTCCGGCGGCCTGCTGGTCCTGGCGGTCGGCCTGCTGTGGCTGTCCGCCGTCGAACCGACCGGCAGCTTCCTGATCGACGTACTGCCCGCCTCGCTGGTCGCCGCACTCGGTATGTCCCTCGCGTACATCCCGGCCATGATGACCGCGATGTCCGGCGCACCGCAGGAGCAGGCCGGGCTCGCCTCCGGCATCGTCAACACCACCTACCAGGTCGGCTCCGCGCTCGGTCTGGCCGCACTGACCGCCCTCGCCACCTCGCAGGGTGCGGGCGAGCTCGGCAACCTCCCGGCCCTGACCGACGGCTTCAGCTCCGCTTTCGTCGGAGCCGCCGCCGTCGCCGCGCTGGGCGGCCTGATCACCCTGCTGGTCATGCGCGGCGAAGGACGCCCCGGCGCGAACGCCGCGCAGTCCACCCCTGCCGCCTCGGGCGACCAGGTCGGCGTGTAGCGCATGGGCTGCCCGGCGGCCAGACGGAAGTTTCCCGCCACGGGGTCGCCCGGTGTCTCTTCATCAGACATCGGGCGGCCCCGATGGCTATGGCTATGGCTATGGCTATGGCTATGGCGATCAGAAAGCACGTGGGGACATCGGCGTCTCCGTGCCGTCGATCACAGCCGTGCAGCGGGGCGTGCCGGAGCCGGGAACGACACGGACGACCACGGACAGCGGTGGGTCCGTGGGCAGTTCCCCGGTGACGGCCTGCTCGTGGTGCGCATGCAGCGGAACGCGGCTGGTCTCCTTGCCGTCGACAAGCAGCTCGATCAGCCCCGGATGACCGTTGTGGATGTTCACGGTCACCGAGTGGCCCCTGGCATCGAGGTGAAAATGGTGACTTCGCGCCATCACGCGCCTCCTGAGGAACTACCGCCTCTCCCTCCATCATGCCCCCGGCCGGTCCCACGCGCTCCGCGTGCTCCCGGGGGTGCGGTGCCGGACACTTCTCTGTAGGGGCCTGCGGATTTCGTACGGGCCCATGGTGAGGTGTTCGGCGTGCTTGAGGTCCCGCTCTGGCTGTGGGGGGCGTTCGCCGCGACGGTGATCGTGGCGCTGACGGTGGACCTGCTGTCCCACAGCACCGAGCACGTCATCGGCTTCAAGGAGGCAGCCGCCTGGAGCGGCGTGTGGGTGAGCCTCGCCCTGGTCTTCGGCGCGGTCGTCCTCCTCGTCCTCGGCACCACCGCAGGCACCGAGTACACGACGGCCTGGCTGCTGGAGAAGAGCCTGTCGGTCGACAACCTGTTCGTCTTCGCCGTGATCTTCGCGTACTTCAAGGTGCCCCGCGCCTACCAGCACCGCGTGCTGTTCTTCGGCGTCATCGGCGCGCTCGTCTTCCGCGGGATCTTCCTCTCCCTCGGCGTGGCCGTGGTCGGCCGCTTCACCGCGGTGCTGTTCGCCTTCGCGGCGGTCCTCTTCTACAGCACGTACAAACTCCTCAAGGACGAGGAGGAGAGCTTCGACCCGGGCAAGAGCTTCGCCGTACGCATGCTCCGCAAGGTCATTCCGGTCCGGGACGAGTACGCCGGGGCGAGGTTCTTCGTCCGAGAAGCCGGGAAGCGGATGGCGACTCCGCTGCTCGCGGTGGTCGCTGCCATCGAGGCGGCCGACCTGATCTTCGCTGTCGACAGCGTTCCGGCCGTCCTCGCGGTCAGCGACGACGCCTTCATCGTCTACACCAGCAACGCGTTCGCCATCCTCGGCCTGCGGGCCCTCTACTTCCTGCTCGCCGGCCTCCTGGACCGCTTCCACCACCTGGGCAAGGGCTTGGCGATCATCCTCGCCTTCATCGGCGTCAAACTCATCCTTCAGGCGTCCCACAAGATGATCAGCACCAGCATCCCGGAAATCCCCTCGCTGGTCAGCCTCGCGGTCATCGTCGTCGTTCTGACGGGTTCCGTTGTGCTCAGTCTCAGAAGGCCCGCTCCGACCGACGCGGGGGAACAGAAGGAAGAGGGCTGAGCACTTCCCCGCACGTCAAAACGGGCATATCGTAAAGATATGGTCAAGATGAAGCGCAAACCCGAAGCGTTCACGTGTCCGGCCTGCGAGAAGTCCGTGCCGGCCACACCCCACCGTCACAAGACCCTGGGCGTATTCGTTCCCGTCTGGGGTCCGGGGCCGTGCCAGAACCGCGACTGTCCCGAATTCCGGTTGGACCCCAAGCACAGGCGACCTCCCGACCGAGCAACGCCATAGGCAGCGGAAAGCGCGCAGACGGCGCGGCCCGCCCGGAGGAAACCGTGGCGCCACGATCCCGGTGGGACCCACCCGCACCGCGCCCCCGACATCGTTGTCGAAGACGCGGCGCGTACGGGTCTCGGCCCTACTGGATGCGGCAGGCCCCGAGGGGGCGTCGCGAGCCGGGGCGTGCGGTGGTCCTACGGCGTGTAAGTGGCGTCACTGCCGTACAACTCCCTGGTGAACGCGGAGACATCGGCGCTGCGGTCGGTGCCGTCGAGGTTGTACGTCAGAAAGACGCCGTAGCCCTCGCCGACGGTGCGGCGGGCGAGGCTTGCGGACGTGCTCTGCGAGGTGCCGCCAATTTCGACGGCCGCCGGTGAGAGCTTCGACTTGGGCAGTGCGATGCCGGGGACCTGCCAGCTGCCGTAGTACGGATTCCAGGCGTAGTCGAACTTGGACGAGATGTTGACGCCGCCGTAGGACAGACGCGACGCGGCCGGGCCGATGTTGTAGAGGCTGATGGTCTTGTTCGGCATGTTCGCGCGCAGCGCCGTCACGAGGTGCACGAACGAGCCGGCGTTGGGCTGGCCGGTACCGTTCTTGCCGTACTCGGCGTACTCGTCGTCGAAGTCGATGCCGTCGAGACCGTACTTGGCCACGGTGTCCGACAGTTGCTTCGCGAACGCCGAAGCCGCCTGCTGGGACGGGAAGTTGGCGAAGCCCGCGCCCTGGTGGTTGCCCAGCACCGAGAGGACGACCTTGATTCCCTTCTGCTGCAACGGACGTATCTCCGTGGCGGCGTTGTCGAGGACGCGCTGCACGTTCTCGTTGAAGTACAGACGCGCCGACTTCGTGGCCGTGTCGTAGTTGATGTTCGCCGCGAAGATCACGGCGACGTCGAAGACATTGCCGCCGCCGTTGGCGAGGGTGTACTTGCCGACGTTTCGCATGCTGTTGTTGTTCACCTCGATGTACGCCACCGAGGTCGGCCCTTGCTTCGCGAGCGCGGGAGCGGGGGCGGGGGCCGCTGTCGCGCCGGTCGTGGCGGTCGCGCCGAAGGCGAGTGCCGCGACTGCCGAGAGCGCGAGCGCGGCCGTCCGCACTCTGCTCCGTACCATGGTGAACATCGTTGATCGGCCTCCCCTTGCGTGGGTCGGCGCCCGACCTGTTCGAGAGCGCCGAGTGAGCCCTCCGAGTTTTCCGCTCCCGTGACCGAATCCCGGCAGTCGTGCGCGAACTCCTCACAACTCCCCCGCACATCGCCTCACCACTCGGCCCCCGGGAGAGGGAGTCGATGCGCGGACTGCCGCTACTTGGAGCAGGTCCGGTCGGCGGCGGGCAGCTTGCCCGTGGCCAGGTAGCTGTTGACGTTGTTGTCGACGCACGCGTTCTCGTAAAGGCCGTAGACCGCGTGCCGGTTGGCGCCCTTGACGGTGATCAGCTTGGAGCTCGGCAGCAGGCCGTGCAGGGCGACGGCGCCCTTGTGCGCGGTGCGCGGGTCCCCGGTGGCGGACACGATCAGCGCCTTGGCGTCGTGCTGCACCCTGGTGGGCTCCTCCCGGGGCCGGTCCCAGAAGGCGCACGGGCCGATGTTGTTGTTCATCGCACCGAAGCGCGGGTAGGCGGCGCGGCTGCGCTGGATGTCCCGCCAGTAGACCTCGGGGTCGCGCGGGGCGGACGCGTCCCCGCAGATGACCGCGGTCTGCGCGCTGGCCATGTGCGACTGCTCGCCGGTCGTGGCCAGCCGCAGCAGTCCGGCGAACTGCGGCGAGAGCTTGGTCGGCTGCCCGGCCGCTGCCTTGTTCAGCACGGACACGTGCTCACCGAGGGACGCCCGGGACGTGTCGGTGTCGCTGTCGACCCCGGCGAGGAGGACGAACGGGATCTGCGTGTCGTCGAGCCGGAAGGCGTCCGGCGCGGTGCCGACGGTCAGCGGGCCGCGCGCGGACTTCTCGATGATGCGGTCGATCGTGGCGAGGACCTGGGCGCGGGTGTGGCCGAGGCCGTACGTGGCGTGCCGGGCGGCGGCCCAGGTGGCCCAGTCGGCCAGCGCCTGCTCGTTCTCGCCGACGGCCTCCCTGAGCAGCCGGGGGCCGAACTTGCGGGGGTCGATGGCGCCGTCCAGGACCATGCGGTCGGTGCGTCCCGGGAACATCTGGGTGTAGACCGTGCCCAGGTAGGTCCCGTACGAGTAACCGAAGTAGGAGATCTTCTTCTCGCCGAGCGCGCCGCGGACGACGTCCATGTCACGGGCCGTGTTGCGGGTGGTGACATGCGGCAGCACGGCGGCGTTGGTGGCCCGGCACTTGGCGGCCAGGTCCTTCTGGAGCGTGACCTGGCGCTCGAAACTCGCTCTGCCGAGACCGGCCGAGAAGAGATTGGTGCCGACGGGCAGGCCGCAGTCCAGCGGGGTGCTGCGGCCGATGAAGCGCGGGTCGAAGCCGACGATGTCGTACCGCGGTCCCGTCTTCTTCATCCACGCGTGGAATTCCGGTGGGGACTGGAGGGCGGTGTTGCCGGGGCCGCCGTTGTTGAGCAGGATCGAGCCGATGCGGTGGCGGGTGTCGGTGGCCTTGAGCCGGGATATCGCGACGGTGATCGTACGGCCCCGGGGGGCTGCGTAGTCGAGCGGCACGGTGACGTCGGCGCACTGCACGCCGGCCTTCTCCAGGTCCCGGCCCGTGGCGTCGTCCGGACCCTTGGAGCAACTGCCCCAGCCCAGGCGCTGGTTGTAGTAACGGTCGAGCCCGGCCCCGGACTTGGACGCGACGGGGGCTGTGGCGGTGGAGGCCGTGGTCGGGGCCGCGGTCGCGGAGGCCGTGGTGGTGGGGGCCGCGCCGAGGCAGGCGGCGAGGGCGAGGCCCAGGGCCGAGGTGCGGCGCACGGCCGGGGTGTGGCGCGCGGCCGGGCTGGGGGTGATCACGAAATCTCCTGGAGGTGCTGGGTGTTGCGGTCGGAAGGTCCCACGGGGCGACGTCTGAGGAAGACGGATTCCCATGCCCTGTTCCGCATCTGTCTGACTTGTCTGTCTTACGCATCTGACTGACGCGTCTGTCTTACGTGTCAGACGCTAAGCGGAACACCCACTCCCACTCACTCCAGCTGTCCCCCCAACTTCGGTGGGGCCACCTCCACTTCCTGCTGACTTACCTGGTCGGCGGGCCTGCGCGGCAGGGTGGGTTCAGCGGGCGGGCCGCATTGCACCGCCTGCCATCACGCGCAGAACCCCCGCCGGATCACTCCGACGGGGGTTCCTCCGTGGACCGTCCGCTCAGCTCTCGGCGGAGCGGCGGCGACGCGCGGCCAGGAGCAGGCCCGCGCCACCGGCGAGCGCGACCAGGGTGCCGCCCGCGGCCCAAGGCAGCGCGGAACCGGCGCCGGTCGAGGCGAGGTTGCTGCCGTCGGCGGCGGGTGCGGGGGCGTTCTTGTCCGGAGCGGTCACCGGCTTGCCGGTCGCGTCGCCGGTGCTGCCTCCCGAGGTGGCGGAACCGGCGTCGGTGCCGTGGCCGGCCCCCTTCGAGGCGTCGGGCGCGGGCTTGCCCTTGTCACCGCCGGTGCCGGTGCCGGCGTCCGTGCCCTTGTCGGCTTCCTCGGAGGTGTCGGGCGCGGGCTTGCCCTTGTCGTCCTTGCCCTTCGAGCCCGCGGCGTCGGCCTCGTCCTGCTTGCGGGCCTCGTACTGACCCTTGTCCAGGAACGCCTGGACGTCCTCCGGCGTGCCCAGGAGCGCCTTCTTCCCGGCTTCCTTCACACGCGGGCCGCCGACGCTGATGGCCTTGCCGACCAGCACGCGGTTGTCGGTGATACGGGCCTCGTACTGGCCCTTGTCGAGGAACGCCTGGACGTCCTCCGGCGTGCCCAGGAGCGCCTTCTTGGCAGCCTCCTTCACACCGGGGCCGCCCTTGCCGTAGATCCGGGTGGCCAGCACATGGTTGTCGGTGTTACGGGCCTGGTACTGGCCCACTTCCAGGAACTTCCGCATGGCGGCCGGACCACCGTCGATCGCCTCGCTCCCGGCCTCCTTCACCCCCGGCCCCGCGTCCTTGACCGCCATCAGCCGCAGGATCTCGACCCGGTCGTCCTCCTCCTGCTGCGCGGGGGTCTTCGACCCGGCGTCGGGTGCGGAGACGGCAGGCGCCTTGGCATCGGCGGCGTGCACCGGAGAGGCGAACAGAACGGCCGGTGCAATAGCCGCGGATACGACGAGAGTTGATATACGCGTGAACTTCATGTGATTCCCCCACTGCCTCAAGAAAGCTGTAAATGGTCGTCGACATGGTAAGTCGATCTTGACAGCCTCTTTACATGGCCCCCTCAAAGAGGGGTCCCAGGCACGAGTCCTCCACATGGATGTCCACTGCGATGCGGCAGGCCCGACAGACGATCAGTGCTTGGCGTGCGGGC
>NZ_JBSGZD010000267.1:0-11049 GCF_053610825.1 Streptomyces sp. NPDC054863
GGACAGGATCGGCCGCTTCGTGGCGGCGCCCGCAGCGGCGGCGCCCGCACCCGCCCGCACCCGCCCGCACCCGCCCCGCCCGGCGGGGCACCCGTACGGGCCAACAGGACGCGCGGTCGTCCGCCCGCGGGGCTGCAATGGACGGGTGACCGCGCCTCCGGACGACTGCCTCGCGCGCAATGAGTGGATCTGCGGCGCCTATCTGTCCAGCCGGCGCGAGATCCTCTGGGACGCGACGCTTCAGCACCTTCAACTCACGGTCGTGTCAGTGGTGTTGGGGCTGCTGGTGGCCGTTCCGCTGGCGATCGCGGCGCGCCGCTGGCGGTGGGCGTCCGCGCCCGTCCTCGGGGTGACGACGGTGCTCTACACCATCCCCTCGCTGGCGATGTTCTCGCTGCTGCTGCCGGTGTACGGGCTCTCCGCGTCCCTCGTGATCGCCGGGCTCGTGCTGTACTCGCTCACCCTGCTCGTACGCAACCTCCTCGCCGGGCTGCGCGCGGTCCCCGAGGAGACCCGGCAGGCCGCCCGCGGCATGGGCTACGGGCCGGTCCGCCTGCTGCTCGGTGTCGAGCTCCCGCTCGCCCTGCCCGCCGCCATGGCCGGACTCCGCATCGCCACCGTCTCCGCCGTCTCCCTCGTCACGGTGGGCGCGATCGTCGGCTACGGCGGACTCGGCAACCTCATCTACACCGGGATGAACACCTACTTCAAGGCGCAGGTCCTCACCGCCTCCGTGCTGTGCGTGATCATCGCCGTCGCCGCCGACCTGATCCTGCTCGGCGTGCAACGCCTGCTGACCCCCTGGACGCGCGTATGAACACCCTCACCGCCGCCTGGGACTGGCTCGCCAGCGCCGCGCACTGGAACGGCGAGGACGGCATCTGGAGCCGCCTCGGCGAGCACCTCTTCCTCACCGTCGTCTGCCTGCTGCTGAGCTGCCTGATCGCCCTCCCCGTCGCCCTGGTGCTCGGCCACCTCGGCAAGGGCGGGGCGCTCGCCATCAACATCTCCAACGTCGGCCGGGCCGTGCCCACCTTCGCCGTGCTGGTCCTGCTGCTGCTCACTCCGCTCGGTACGAAGGGCGAGTGGCCGACGATCATCGCGCTGGTGCTGTTCGCCGTACCGCCGCTGCTGACCAATGCGTACGTCGGGATGCGCGGCGTCGACCAGGACACCGTGCGGGCGGCCCGGGGGATGGGCATGACCGGGCGGCAGTTGCTGTTCCACGTGGAACTTCCGCTCGCCCTGCCGCTGATCCTGACCGGTGTACGGATCGCCGCCGTCCAGCTCGTGGCGACGGCGACGCTCGCCGCGCTCGCGGGCGGCGGTGGCCTCGGCCGCATCATCACCGCGGGCTTCAACCTCGCCAGTACGCCGCAAGTGGTCGCGGGCGCCGTTCTGGTCGCCGTCTTCGCCCTGCTGGTGGAAGGCCTCTTCGAAGTGGCGCAGCGGCTGGCTCCGCCATGGGCGAGGGGGCAGGCGGGATGAACCGGCTCCGTTGCGTCGCCGCAGCCCTGCTCCTCGCCGTCACCGCCTGCACGACGGGGCCCTCCCTGGAGGACCGGGGCGAGATCGGCGCCGAGCCCGGCGACAGCCAGGACCTGCACATCGGGTCGGCGGGCTTCACCGAGAGCGACCTGCTCGCCCAGATGTACGCCCTGCTCCTGGAGCATGCCGGATACAGCACCACCGTCCTGTCCGTCACCAACAGGGAGCTGTACGAACCCGCCCTGGAGAGCGGCCAGATCGATGTCGTACCGGAGTACGCGGCCACCTTCGCGGACTGGCTCAACGCGAAGGCCCACGGTGCGGACGCCGCCCCCGTCGGCTCGCCCGATCTCGCCGCCACCATGAAGGCGCTGCGGAAGCTGGCCGTGCCGCGCGGGCTCACCGTCCTCGACGCGGGCCGCGCCGTCGACCAGAACGCCTTCGCCGTCACCGCCGCGTATGCGAAGCAGCACCGGCTCAGGACGCTCAGCGACCTCGGAAGGTCCGGGCTGCCCGTGCGGCTGGCGGCCGGTGACGAGTGTGTGCAGCGCCCGTACTGCGCGCCCGGCCTGAAGAAGACGTACGGCATCGACATCACCGGCGTCGACCCCAAGGGCGTCGGCACCACCCCCGCCAAGCAGGCCGTCCAGACCGGCCAGGACCAGATGGTGCTCACCACGACCACCGACGCCACCCTCGACGCGTTCGGCCTGGTCCTGCTGGCCGACGACAAACACCTCCAGAACGCCGACTACATCGTGCCCGTGGTGAACAGGGCGCGGGCGGGGTCGGAGCGCGTCATCAAGGCGCTGGGCAGGCTCAACACCGTACTGACGACCCGGGACCTGGCCGATCTCAACCGGCAGGTGGACAGCTGGCGTCGGCTGCCGCAGGACGTGGCGCGGGCCTACCTGGAGTCCAAGCGGCTGATCTGAAGGAGCCGTTCCGCGTCCTCCAGGGCCAGCCGGGCCGCCAGGATCCGGTCCCGGACGCCGAACGCGTCGAGCGGATCGGAGTCCTGCACGGTCTTCTCGTGCGCCGGTTCCCCGGCCTCGGCCTTCTTCTCGGAGCCGTCCGCGTCGCGGGCCTGCTCAAGGGAGTTGATGACGACGCCGATCAGCAGGTTCACCAGCAGGAACGAGCTGAGGAGCACGTACGAGCCGTAGTAGGCCAGCGACCAAGGGGAGATGAGCATCCCGGCGTGCACGGCGTCGCCCAGCCCGTCGAGCGACATCAGGATGAAGAGGGTGACCACCGCCCGGCCGAGTGATCCGTAGTGCTCGGGGTCGGCGGCGGCGAAGCACAGCCAGCCCACCATCGCGTACACGTACAGCAGCAGCGTGCCCACCATGACGAAACTGGCCGTGCCCGGCAGGCACTTGCCCAGCGCCGTCACGATCACCCGCAGTTGCGGCAGAAAGCGTGCGGTGCGCAGTACCCGGAAGAGCCGCAGCAGCCGCAGCAGGGTGGTGTTGTCTCCGGTGACGGGCAGGAACGCGAACAGGACGACGGCGGTGTCGAAGACGTTCCACGGACTGCGGAAGAAGTCCCCGGGCCGGTCGGCGTGGGCGGCGGCCCGCAGTACGACCTCCCCGGTGAACACCGCCAGGAAGCAGTGCTCCAGCAGCGACAACTGCTCCTGCCAGCGCGCCGCGAGCCCCGCGTAGGTCTCCACGCCCAGCAGTACGGCATTGGCGGTGATGGCGGTCATCACCAGGACCGAGAACCACGTCGCGGAGACCAGGCGGTCGGCCCTCTTCGCCAGCGCCTGCCGTCGGCCCGTGCGCAGGGCGGTGGAGAGGGGGATTCCGCGATGCATATTGGTCATGAGGTCGAGTCCACCCGGCATGGTGTTGTGCGGCGAGTAAGGCGAAGGTCGCCCGCAGCCCTATCCGGGAACCACACGGCTCACACCGGACTCAGCAGTTCTCACCGCTGGGGCGGACGACGTGTACACCTGTGCGAACGGCGCCCGTTTCGGACGAGCGGCCCCGTGCGTCCACGACGCCCCGCGGTCCGACGCCTGCGGTCGGACGTCCCGCGATCCGACGTCCCGCGATCCGGCTGCCCGCGTCCGGGCTGCCCGCGTCCGGGCTCCCCGCGTTCCTGCGCCTCGTCGTTCCGGCTTCCCGCGTCTACGCGTCCGCGATCGAATCGAACTGGACCTCGTCGCGCTGGAGCCCCTGCACGTCGGCGTCCACCGAGCGCCGCAGCGCCTCGTGCAGCTTCACCGGAGTCAGTACGCCGACCAGGCGCGCCCCGTCGAGGACCGCCACCCACCCCGCGTCCCACTGGAGCATCTCGCTGAACGCGTGCTTCAGGGGCGTTCCCACCGGCACCCATGCGTCCATCCGGCGTGCCAGATCCCCCACGGTGCCCTCCGAGCCCGCGAGGGCGAGGTCCTCGGTGGACACCCAGCCGTGAAGTTCGCCGCGCTCGTTCAGCACGACGGCCCAGCGGGCCCCCTCCGCCCGCAGCCGGGCCGCCGCCGGGGCGACCGGCTCGTCCAGGCGGGCGCGCGGCGGGTCCTCCAGGTCGTCCGGTTCGACGGCGGTGACCGACAGCCTCTTGAGGCCGCGGTCAGCGCCCACGAACTGTGCCACGTAGGGCGTGGCCGGGGCGCCCAGCACCGCGGCGGGTGTGTCGAACTGCTCGATGCGGCCCTGCCCGTACACCGCGATCCGGTCACCCATCCGCACCGCTTCCTCGATGTCGTGGGTGACCAGCAGGACCGTCTTGCGGACGGTCGCCTGGAGGCTGAGGAACTCGTCCTGGAGCCGCTCGCGGACCACCGGGTCGACCGCGCCGAAGGGTTCGTCCATCAGCAGGACGGGCGGGTCGGCGGCCAGGGCGCGGGCGACGCCGACGCGCTGGCGCTGGCCGCCGGAGAGCTGCTCCGGGTAGCGGGAGCCGTACACGGCAGGGTCGAGGCCCACCAGGTCGAGGAGCTCGGCGCCGCGCGCGCGTGCCTTCTCCTTCTTCCAGCCGGTCAGGAAGGGGACGGTGGCGGTGTTGTCCAGGACCGTGCGGTGCGGGAAGAGGCCGACCTGCTGGATGACGTAGCCGATGCGGCGGCGCAACTGCACCGGGTCGATGCGGGAGATGTCCTCGCCGTCCATCAGGATCCGGCCCGAGGTCGGTTCGATCAGCCGGTTCACCATCATCATGGTGGTCGTCTTGCCGCAGCCGGACGGGCCCACCAGCGTGACCAGTTCGCCCTCCGCGACCTCGAAGGACAGGCCGTCGACGGCCGTGGTGCCGTCCGGATACACCTTGCTGACCTGCTCGAACCGGATCATGTACGCACGCTAGGCGTGCCGGGGACGCGGCGCACACGGACCGGGACTGTCCGAGTGGGACCGGAACACGCACCGCAAGCGGGAGGGTCCGGAACGGCACCCCACAAGGGTGTGCTGAACTGATCGCCAACGATCGGACCAGGAGAAAACAGGAGCAAGAGTGACCAGTTACCGCCAGCCCGGTACCGTCCTCACCGACCACCGTTTCACCGTGCCCCTCGACCACACGGACCCCTCCGGTGAACAGATCGAGCTGTACGGGCGCGAGGTGGTGGCCTCGGACCGGGCGGCCGGCGATCTCCCCTGGCTCGTCTACCTGGAGGGCGGCCCCGGCTTCGGCGCCCGCCGCTTCGTGGGACGCCAGGCCTGGCTCGGCCGGGCCCTCCAGGAATTCCGGGTGCTCCTGCTCGACCAGCGCGGCACCGGCCTCTCCAGCCCGGTCAACCGGCAGACCCTGCCACTGCGCGGCGGCCCCCGCGAGCAGGCCGACTACCTCGCCCACTTCCGCGCCGACTCCATCGTCGGGGACTGCGAGCGCATCCGGCCGCTGCTGACCGGCGGAGCGCCCTGGACGGTGCTGGGCCAGAGCTTCGGCGGATTCTGCGCCACCCACTACCTGTCCACCGCTCCCGAGGGACTGCAGACCGTACTCATCACCGGCGGGCTGCCGTCCCTGCACGCGGGTGCGGCCGACGTCTACCGGGCGGCGTTCCCGCGCATTGCCCGCAAGACCGCCGCGCACTACGTCCGCTACCCGCAGGACGTCCAGCGGGCCAGGGACATCGCCGCCCACCTCACCGAGCACAGGACCGTCACGCCGAACGGCTACACGCTCACCCCCGAGGCGTTCCAGTCCCTCGGCATCGCCCTCGGCGGCGGCGACGGCACGCACCAGCTCCACCACCTCCTGGAGAACGCCTTCGTGCGGACGCCGCAGGGCCCCGCCCTCTCCGACGTCTTCCTGGAATCCGCGCAGTCCGCGCTGTCCTTCGCGGGCCACCCGCTGTACGCCCTGCTGCACGAGTCCATCTACGGCCAGGGCGCGGAGCCCACCGCATGGGGCGCCGAGCGGGCCCGTGGCGAGTTCCCGCACTTCGACGCGGCGAAGGCCCTCGCAGGAAGCGGCCCGCTGCCGTTCACCGGGGAGAGCATCCACCCCTGGCACTTCGACGTCGACCCCGCGCTGCGCCCGCTGCGCGAGACCGCCGAGCTCCTCGCCGCCCGCACCGACTGGGCACCGCTGTACGACCCGGCCCGTCTCGCCGCCAACGAGGTGCCCGTCGCCGCCGCCGTCTACCACGACGACATGTACGTCGACACCGCCCACTCCCTGGAGACCGCCAGGTCCGTCCGAGGCCTGCGGACCTGGGTCACCGACGAGTACGAGCACGACGGGCTGCGCGCGAGCGGCCCGCGGGTGCTGGACCGGCTGCTGGCCCTGGCCCGCGGCGAGGTCTGAGGGCCTTCGCCGGACCGTCCGAAATGAGCCTGCGGCCAGGGGGTGTTGCCGCTGTTGACGCCTATCCTGCGCATATGACCATAGACATGACGTTCCATCAGCTGCTGCCCATGCCGGGCGACTGGCAGCGCGCCCTCGCCGTCGTCGCGCACCCGGACGACCTGGAGTACGGATGCGCGGCGGCGGTCGCCGCATGGACCGACGCGGGGCGCGACGTCACGTATGTGCTCGCCAGCCGCGGCGAGGCCGGTATCGACACCCTCGAACCGGCCAAGTGCGGCCCGCTGCGCGAGAAGGAGCAGCGGGCCAGTGCGGCCGTCGTCGGCGTGCGGGAGGTCGAGTTCCTCGACCACCGTGACGGGGTGATCGAGTACGGCACGGCGCTGCGCAGGGACATCGCGGCGGCGATCCGCAGGCACCGGCCCGAACTGGTCATCACCCTCAACCACCGCGACACCTGGGGCACCGGGGGCGGCGCCTTCTGGAACACCCCCGACCACGTCGCCGTCGGCCGCGCCACCCTGGACGCGGCGGGCGACGCCGGAAACCGGTGGATCTTCCCCGAGCTGACGGAGCAGGGGCTCCGGCCCTGGGACGGAGTGCGCTGGGTGGCCGTCGCGGGCACCGCATCGGCCACCCACGCCGTCGACGCCCGGCCGGGTCTGGAGCGCTCGGTGCTGTCCCTGCTCGAACACCGGGCGTACATCGAGGCGTTGACCGACGAGGACCCCGAGCAGTACTGCCGCCGTTTCCTCACGGACAACGTGCACGCGGTGGCCCAGCGCTTCGGCGGCATCCCGGCCGTGGCCTTCGAGGTGTTCGGCCGCTGAGAGGACGCTCCCGTGCCGGTCGCCGTTCTCCGGTACGGGAATCGAGCGCGGCGGGGGCCGGGGAGCGGGGGGTGTGCCATGTCCCGTACCTCTCTCGTCACCGGTGCCTCTCCGGTATCGGCAGCACCTCACGACGCAGGTCACCGGCCGCCGGCAACCGGCCGCCCCTGCCCGCGCGGCAGCCCCGTTCCAGGACGGAGCTGCCGCGCTTCGTCGTACCTGGGGCATCCGATAAGCCTGCGCGCGGGGGCCCGCGTACCGATGCCCGCGTACCGATGCCCGCGCGCCCCGGGTGGGCCCGGCCCTTCCCGCTGAGGCAAGCGACCGCTTAGTATGTGCGTGCACGGTACTGCCGACGACAGCGCGTGGAGGCCCTTGATGCAGGCATGGCGAGTGCACGAGAACGGTGAGCCCGGCGAGGTGATGCGCCTCGAAGAGGTCGACCGCCCGGTCCCCGCCGACGGGCAGCTGCTGCTCAAGGTGCGTGCCGCGAACATCAACTTCCCCGATGCGCTGCTGTGCCGCGGCGAGTACCAGGTCCGCCCGCCACTGCCCTTCACCCCGGGCGTCGAGATCTGCGGCGAGACCGAGGACGGGCGCCGCGTCATCGCCAACCCGGCGCTGCCGCACGGCGGTTTCGCCGAGTACGTCGTCGCGGACGCGGCGGCGGTACTGCCCGCCCCCGACTCCCTCGACGACGCGGAAGCCGCCGCCCTGCACATCGGCTACCAGACGGGGTGGTTCGGCCTGCACCGGCGCGCACACCTCCGGGCGGGGGAGACCCTCCTGGTGCACGCCGCTGCGGGCGGCGTCGGCAGCGCCGCCGTCCAGCTCGGCAAAGCGGCGGGCGCCAAGGTCATCGGCGTCGTCGGCGGCCCCGAAAAGGCAGCAGTCGCCGGGAAGTTGGGCTGCGACCTCGTCATCGACCGGCACAGTGAGAACGTCATCGGTGCGGTGAAGGAATTCACCGGCGGGCGCGGCGCGGACGTCGTCTACGACCCGGTC
Source organism: Streptomyces sp. NPDC054863 (assembly GCF_053610825.1). NCBI lineage: Bacteria > Bacillati > Actinomycetota > Actinomycetes > Kitasatosporales > Streptomycetaceae > Streptomyces > Streptomyces sp. NPDC054863. Next base: position 8,082 of record NZ_JBSGZD010000267.1, read on the forward strand.
GGCGGCGACGCGTACACCCAGTCCACCAAGTGCGTCGCCTTCGAGGGCCGCATCGTCGTGGTCGGCTTTGCCAGCGGCACGATCCCGGCACCCGCGCTCAACCACGCCCTGGTGAAGAACTACGCGATCCTCGGCCTGCACTGGGGTCTGTACGCAGCCAAGGACCCGGCATCCATCGCGAAGTGCCACGCCGAGCTGACCCGGCTCGCCGCGGAGGGTGCGATCAAGCCGCTCGTCAGCGAACGCGTCCCCTTCAAGGACGCCGCCGGCGCCGTCCAGCGCGTCGCCGACGGACGCAGCACCGGCCGCATCGCCGTCATCCCGGAAGGGGCCTCCCGATGACCACCGCCGCCGAACTCCGGACCCGTACGCAGGAATTGATCGCGGCCAACCCGCCGGCGACCACGGACCGCACCGACTTCCTCAAGGCCCGCTTCGACGCCGGTCTCGCCTGGGTGCACTACCCCGTCGGCCTCGGCGGACTCGACGCGCCGCGCGACCTCCAGGCCGTCGTGGACGCCGAGCTCCAAGCGGCCGGTGCGCCCGACAACGACCCCCGCCGCATCGGCATCGGCCTGGGCATGGCCGCGCCGACGATCCTGAAATACGGCACCGACGCGCAGAAGCAGCGGCTGCTGCGCCCGCTGTGGGTCGGCGAAGAGGTGTGGTGCCAGCTCTTCAGCGAGCCGGGAGCGGGCTCCGACCTCGCCGCCCTCGGTACCCGGGCCGTGCGCGAAGGCGACGGCTGGGTGGTCAACGGGCAGAAGGTCTGGACGTCCAGCGCGCACCTTGCCCGCTGGGCGATCCTCGTCACCCGTACCGACCCCGACCAGCCGAAACACCGCGGCATGACGTACTTCGTGTGCGACATGAGCGACCCGGGCGTGGAGGTGCGCCCGCTGCGCCAGATCACCGGCGAGGCCGAGTTCAACGAGGTCTTCCTCAGCGACGTCCGGATTCCGGACGCGATGCGCCTCGGTGAAGTGGGGGAGGGGTGGAAGGTCGCCCAGACCACGCTGATGAACGAACGCGTCTCCATCGGCGGCGCCCGCATCCCCCGCGAGGGCGGCATGATCGGCCCCGTCGCCAGGACCTGGCGCGAGCGGCCCGAGCTGCGCACCCACCCCCTGCACCAGCGGCTCCTGGAGCTGTGGGTGGAGGCCGAGGTGGCCAGGCTCACCGGAGAGCGGCTGCGTCAGCAGCTCGTCGCGGGCAGGCCGGGCCCCGAGGGCTCCGGCATGAAGCTCGCCTTCGCCCGCCTCAACCAGGAGATCAGCGGCCTGGAGGTCGAACTGCGTGGCGAGGAGGGTCTGTTGTACGACGACTGGACCATGCGCCGCCCCGAACTCGTCGACTTCACCGGACGCGACGCGGGGTACCGCTATCTGCGCTCCAAGGGCAACTCCATCGAGGGCGGCACCTCCGAGGTGCTGCTCAACATCGTCGCGGAACGCGTCCTCGGCCTGCCCTCCGAGCCCCGCACCGACAAGGACGTCGCCTGGAAGGACCTCGCCCGATGAATCCGAAGGACTCGAAGGACCCGGTGGCCCCGACGGCCGGGCCGCACAGGCCCGACCTGCTGTACTCCGAGGCGGAGGTGGACCTCCGGGCCGCCGTACGGGGCCTGCTCGCCGACCGCAGCGACCCGGCGCAGGTGGTCGTCCGGGCGGAGGAGGGCGTGCCGTACGACTCCGGGCTGTGGAAGGCGCTCGCCGCCGACATGGGCGTCGCCGGGCTGCTCGTGCCGGAAGAGCTGGGCGGGCAGGGCGCCTCGCACCGCGAAGCCGCGGTCGTACTGGAGGAGCTGGGGCGGGGCATCGTCCCCGCGCCCTACCTCACCAGCTCCGTCGTGGCGACCGAGGTACTGCTGGCCTGTGACACCAAGAACGCCGAAGTGGCCTCGCTGCTGGGCGAGCTGGCGTCGGGGCGGCGGACGGCAGCCCTGGTGTCCCGGTTCTCCTCGGGGCCCGACGACTTCCGGCCCCGGCCGGGGCTCGACGGGCTGCTCCCGGGGGTGGCGGACGCCGCGACGGCCGATGTGCTCCTGGTGGCGACCACCGGGGGTCTGTACGCCGTCGAGAAGCCGGGGGACGGCGTGGGAGTCCGGCCGCAGATCCCGCTCGACCTCACCCGCCCGCTTGCCGAGGTCACCCTCGACGGCGCGGCCGGCACGCTGCTCGCCGACGCGGAGACCGGGCTCGCCGCCGTACGCCAGGGCCTTCTCGCCGGAGCCGGACTCCTCGCGTCCGAGCAGCTCGGCCTCGCCGAATGGTGTTTGGAGGAGACCGTCAGGTACACGAAGGAGCGCCACCAGTTCAACCGCCCCGTCGGCTCCTTCCAGGCGCTCAAGCACCGCATGGCGCAGCTGTGGCTGGAGGTCGTCTCCGCGCGCGCCGCCGCCCGCAACGCCGCCGACGCACTGGCTGCGGGCAGTCCCGAAGCGCCCCTCGCGGTGGCCGTCGCGCAGGCGTACTGCGGGAAGGTCGCGGTGCACGCCGCAGAGGAGTGCGTACAGCTCCACGGCGGGATCGGGATGACCTGGGAGCACCCGGCGCACCTGTATCTGAAGCGTGCCAAGGCGGATTCGATCGGGCTCGGGACCTCGGGAAGGCACCGGGAGGCGGTGGGGCGGCTGGTCGGGCTGCCGGCGCCGGAATGAGGCTGTGACCTGCGGCGCTCCCCCTTCTCCGCAAGGGGTGGGGGAGCGCGCACCCTTTTACGTGCTGTTTAATTGCATGTTGTTTGCAATAACAGTTGATCTCTCAGAGGGGTGTGGGCGCCATGACGGCCCGAAGGATACGGACGGTGGCCGCCGCGACGGTGGCCGCGACCCTGGCCATCACCGCTGCGGCGTGTTCCAAGCCCGGCGGCTCCGACGCCGGATCCTCCGGCTCCGGTGCCAAGGACTCGGCGGTCGTCGGCATCGCCTACGAACCGGAATCCCTCAGCCCGCTCCTCGGGTACGGCA
>NZ_JBSGZD010000268.1:0-11030 GCF_053610825.1 Streptomyces sp. NPDC054863
CCACCTGAAGTGGGGGGCCGCGGCCTTGCTCACTTCAGCGTGGGGAACCGGCGCAGGGTCGGGCTGAGGGTGGTGCCCACGGCGACGACGGCCAGAAAGGCGCCCCAGATCATCAGGCTGCCTCGGCTGTCGCCGGACGCCATCAGCACTCCGCCCATCAGCGGCCCGAGCGCACCGGCGCCGCCCGCGAAGAGCCCGACGATTCCGCTCAGTCTGCCGCGCAGCTCGTCGGGTGCGACCGTGATCTGGTAGGTCATGACCGTCGTGAACGCGGTGGGGATCAGGAGCGCGATCCCGCCGAGTACGACGGCGGTCGGCACACCGGTCGGCACCAGCGCCAGCACCAGCGTCAACGCCGCCCCGATCCAGGGGAACCCGATGATGACCGCGGGCGCGGGCAGCGCGGCGTGCAGCCGGCCCGCGACCGCGGCGCCCAGCAGGCCGCCGGCGCCGAACCCGGTCATCATCACGCCCAGTTCGCCCGGGGCCATGGTCTCCTCGCCCGCCGACGCGAGCACCATGATGATCAGGGCGGAGATGAACAACTCGCAGCACATCAGCCAGACGAGCGTCGATCTGATCACCCGGTGCCCCCACACCCACCGGAACCCCTCGGCGAGCATGCCCGCCTTCTCGGGCTCCCCGACGACAGGGGTGTGCGCGGGAAGGCGGAGGAAGCACAACACGAGGCAGGACATCACGAGCAGGGCGCCGGCGACCGCGAACGGGGCCATCGGGTCGACGACGAACAGGAAGCCCGCGCCCGCCGGGCCCAGCAGCGTGGCGATGTAGCGGCGCGTGGTGTTGCGCGCCACCGCCTGCGACAGCTGCGACTCGTGCACGACCTGCGGCAGCGCGGCGTGTTCGGCCGGGTCGAAGGCCGCGCCCATCAGCCCTTCCGCGACCGCGACCGCGAGCACGTGCGGCCAGGAGAAGTGGCCGGAGAACAGGGCCACCGCGAGGCTCACCATCGCCACCGTACGGACGCACTGGCACACCAGCATGACCAGCTTGCGGTCGAAGCGGTCCACCAGCACGCCCGCCGGAACGTTGGCCGCCATGCCCGCCGCCGCGACGACCGCGGCGACGGCTCCCATCTGAAGTGCTGAGCCGGTCGCCGCCATCACCATCAGCGGGAACGCGATGAGGCACAGCTGGCCGACCAGTTCGGACGCCAGCTGACTGCCCCACAGCACGTGGTAGTTCCGGTTGCGCGACAGCGGTGGTACGGAACCGGGACCCGGCTCGGTGGCCGTCCCCTCCGTAGCTGTCGCGCCCGTGACTGTCCCGTCCGTGGTCGTCCCTTCCGTGGTCATCCGGTCGTCGCTCCGGTACGCCGGAGCAGCCGCCCGGCGAGCTGGAGCAGCTCGACCCGGCCCGTGTCCGGGTCGCGGACGAACCGGCCCGTGCCCGGGAGCCCACAGCCCTCGGTGGTGAACCGCAGGTCCGCGTAGCAGGTCAGCGCGGAACGGGGCCCCGACCCGAGGGACAGGGTGAGCCCTTCGGGGCGCGACTCGACCACGCAGTCCCAGTCGCCGTTGGCGTACCGCCCCGCGCACTCGGGCGGCCCTGCGACCGGCGCACCCGGCTCGGACAGCGCCCGCGTCGAGTGGTTGGCCACGGCGAGCCCCGCCCCGCCGAGAACGGCGAGGAGGTCCTCCCACAGCCCTGGCCCGGTGTTCGCGTTCGCGGTGAGCGCCACCGCCGTCCCGCTCGCCGGGTCGAAGCGCAGGTGGGACCACGTACCGTCGCCGCTGCCGTCGTGACCGTTCCAGTCACCGTCCACGCCGCGGTACACGGACCAGCCGAGCCCCCAGCCGTCGGCGAGACCGAAGGGTCCGACGGCGATGCCGTCGGTCCTGTCGTGGAGCATCGCGTCGGCGGCCGTGCGGTCGAGCACCCCGGACGCGGTCCGGTCGTGCACGCCCGCCAGCCGCACCAGGTCGGCCGCACTGGCCGCGAGCGCCACGGCGGGCTCGTCGAGCGGGGAGAAGGACTGCTCGGGCACGGGGAGCACACGGCCCTGCACCACGTGCCCCTGCGCCATCGGCCGTTCGCCCGGCTGTGCGTGGTACGCCGCCGTGATCCCGAGCGGGCGCAGCAGCATCGATTCCACGGCGGTCCGCCAGTCCGTACCGGTCAGCACTTCGACGAGTCGGCCCGCGAGCACGTAACCGACGTCGGAGTAGGAGAACGCGGTGCCCGGCGGGTGCGTCACGGCGCTCTCGTCGCAGTGCCGTTCGACCCATGCGCGCCGGTCCGCGCTCGGCACCCGCTCGTCGATCGCGGCGATCAGCCCACCGGTGTGGCTGAGGGCCTGCCGCGGGGTCACCCGGCCGACCGGGCCCGCGGCGGAGAGCTCGGGCAGGTACGCGCCGATCGGGGCGTCGAGGTCGAGGCGCCCGTCGGCCGCCAGCAACTGCACGAGCAGCGCGGTCACCGGCTTGGTCAGGGAGGCGAGGGGGAACGCGGTGTCGGCGGTGACCGGCAGTCCGGTCCCGGCCACCCGCTCCCCCGTCTCGACGACGATCAGCCGGCCCTGGTGGCGCACGGCGAGCTGTGCGCCCGGTACCCGGTGCGCGCGCGCCAGTTCGGCGAGCCTGGCGGCCAGGAACTCGCGGCCGACGGCCGGGCCCGCGGTGTGGTCCGCTGCGCGGTCCGGCACGTGGTCCGCTGCGCGGTCCGGTGCGCCGACCGGCGCCGCCGAGCGCTGTGCGGGAATGCCGGGGCGTGCGACAGCGGGTTCGTCGTGGCCGGTCGCGCCGTTCCCCGCGCCCTTTCGGGGCTCGGCCCGCACCGCCACCTTCGCCAGGCGTTCGACGGTCGGGTGCGAGAACAGGTCCTTCGGTACGAGGTGCCACCCGGCACGCCGGGCACGGTAGACCACCTGGACGCTCAGTACCGAGTTTCCGCCCAGCTCGAAGAAGTCGCCGGTCACGTCGATCTCCTCGACCGGGCGGCCGAGCACGTCCGCCCAGGTCGCGGCCAGCGCGGCCTCGGTCTCGTCGCGCGGCGCGACCCGTGGCGCGTCGGCGTCGGCGACGGCGCCCGGCGCCGGCAGCACCTGCCGGTTGACCTTCCCGCTGGGCGTCAGCTCGAACACGTCCATCACCACGAAGAACGCGGGCACCATGTACCCCGGCAGGTACTGCCGGAGGTACGCCTTCAGCTCCGCGCCCGTGGGCGACGCGTCCCCGGACGGCACGTAGTACGCCACCAACTGCTGGTCCCCCGGCCGGTCCTCGCGCGCCACCACGACGGCCGAGCCCACCTGCGGGTGGGTGTCCAGCACCGTCTCGATCTCGCCGAGCTCGATCCTGAATCCCCTGATCTTGACCTGGTCGTCGACCCGGCCGACGAACTCCAGGACCCCGTCGGCCCGCCACCTGACCACGTCGCCGGTGCGGTACATCCGCTCGGCGGGCGGCCCGAACGGGTCGGCCACGAACCGGCCCGCGGTCAGTCCCGGACGGTTCGCGTAGCCCCGCGCCACGCCTTCGCCGGCGATGTACAGCTCGCCGGGCACGCCGGGCGGAACCGGCTGGAGGCCCGCGTCGAGCACGTACAGCCGGGTGTTGGCGATGGGCCTGCCGATCGGCGGCGCACCGGTCGCGCCGCGCGTCAGCTCCGCCGCGGTCGACCAGATGGTGGTCTCGGTCGGCCCGTAGACGTTCGTCACCGAGGGCGATCCGGTGGTCAGGGCCTCGGCCAGTTCCGCGGGGAGCGCCTCGCCGCCGACGAGCACCCGGATCCTGGCGAGCACGTCCGGAGCGCCCTCGACGACGCCGCGCCACAGGCTCGGTGTCGCCTGCACCACGGTCACGCCCTCGTCGTGGACGATCCGGCGCAGCTCCTGCGGGTCCTGCACCAGTTCCTTGTCCGCGAGCACCACGGTCGCACCGCTGATCAGCGGCACGAACAGTTCCAGGTGCGCGATGTCGAACCCGACGGTCGTCACGGCCAGCAGCCGGTCGTCGGGGGTCATCGCGGTCCGCTCCCGCATGTCCAGCACGAAGTTGCGGAGGTTCGCCCGGGTGACGACCACGCCCTTCGGCCTGCCGGTGGAGCCGGAGGTGTAGAGCGTGTACGCGGCGTTCGAAGGGCTCGACGGCGCGGACGGGTCCGGCCCGGTGGCCGGGTGGTCCGCCAGCGCGGCGGCCACGTCCGGGTCGGTGAGCGAGAGGGACGGGGTGCCCTCCGGCAGGTCGAGCACGGCCGCGTCGCAGGTCAGCACCAGGACCGGGGCCGCGTCGCGCACCATGAACGCCAGGCGTTCGCGCGGGTGGTCCAGGTCCAGCGGCAGATAGGCCGCGCCCGTCTTCAGCACCGCCAGCATGGACACCAGCAGCTCGGGCGTCCGCGGGCAGGCCAGGGCGACGGTCTGCTCGGGGCCGATCCCCAGCGCCACCAGGTGGTGGGCGAGCCGGTTCGCGCGGGCGTCCAGCTCGGCGTAGCTCAGCTCGGTGTCCGCGCACACCAGCGCGGTGCCCTCCGGGGTGGCCGCCGCCTGCCGCTCGAACAGCTCGATCGTGGTGGCCTGCCCGGTCTGCCGGGAGGTGGCGTTCCACTCGTGCAGCAGGACGGCCCGCTCGCCGGCGGGCAGCACGGGCAGCCGGGCGATCGGGACTTCGGCGTGGTCGGCGAAGGCGTCCAGCACGGTCGCCAGGCGTTCGGCGAGCCGCTCCACGGTGTCCGCGTCGAACAGGCTCGGGTCGAAGCCGACGCGCAGGTGCAGCTCGTCGGTGGTGAAGGCGGTGAGCGTGAGCGCGTAGTTGGTCTCCTCGGCGCCGGTGCTCTCGCGGACCACGAGCCCGTGCCGGGAGGCCGCGTCCCGGTCGTACGGGAAACTCTCGAAGATCACGATGCTGTCGAACAGGCCCGAGTCCCTCGACACCTCGCTCCAGCTGCGCACCTGCGCCAGCGACACGTGCTCGAACTGCCGGGTCTCGACCTGCTCGTCCTGCATCCGCCGCAGCCACGACACGAGGTCGAGACCGCTGTCGACGGTCGTCCGTACGGGCAGCGTGTTGATGAACAGGCCGACGATCTCGTCCGCGCCCGCCAGTTCCGCGGGGCGGCCCGACACCGTCGCGCCGAAGCACACGTCGTGCTCACCGCTGTGCCGTGCGAGGAGCAGCGCCCACGCGCCCTGCACGACGGTGTTGACCGTCAGCCGGGCGCTCTTGGCGAATGCGTAGAGCCTGCGCGAGCGCTCGGCGGGCAGCCGCAGGTTCACGTCGCGCGAGGACCGCGTGCCGTGCGCGGACCGCGGCGCCCGGTCGAAGGGCAGCGGTGTGGCCGCGGTGAAGCCCGCCATCGTGCGCCGCCAGTGCTCCTCAGCGGCGGCGTCGTCCTGCTCGGCGAGCCACTGCACGTAGTCCCGGTACGGGCGGCGCGGCTTCGGCGCCGGGGTCGGCGCGCCGTTCAGCGCGGCATGCTCCTCGAACACCTGCGCCAGTACGTCGGCGAAGCTCCATCCGTCCAGCAGCAGGTGGTGCGAGGACCAGAACACCTGGACGCCCGTCTCCGGCAGCCGGGCGAGGGTCAGCCGCATGAGCGGCGCCTCGGCCAGGTCGAGTTCCAGTGCGGGCAGGCTTTCCCACAGCGACCGCGCGCGTGCTTGGCGCTGCTCGTCGGACAGGTCGCTCCAGTCCAGGTGCGTCACGGGCAGCCGCACGTCGCGGTGGACGATCTGGAGCGGTACGTCCGCGTCGGACCCGACCACGGCGGTGCGCAGGATCGGGGTGCGGTCCACCACCCGCTGGAAGGCCTCGGCCAGCCTGCCCGGGTCGTCCACCCCCTCCAGCACCGTGGCGAAGTGCGTGAGGTACACGTCGCCGCCGTCGCCGTCGAGCGAGTGGAACAGCATGCCGCTCTGCATCGGGGTGAGCGGGTAGATGTCCTCCGCCGAGCGGCCGTCGCCCGCGATCCGGTCCACCGCCGCCTGGTCGAGACCGGCCAGCGGGAAGTCCGTGGGGGTGCAGCCGCCGGCGCCGGGCAGGGCGCAGTGCTCGACGATCTGCTCCAGCGCCGCGAGGAACGCCTCGGCCAGCCGGGCGACGGTCTCCTCGCGGTGGACGTGGTCGGAGTACTCCCAGCCGAACTCCAGCTCTCCGTCGCGGATCATGCCGGTGACCTCGATCAGGCACTGGCGGGCCTGTTCGGGGCTCCGGTCGGGCACCGGGTTCTCGCACCAGCCGCGGAAGAGTCCCGCGTCGCCGGTGCCGGCGTCGAAGCGGCCGTGGTAGTTGAACCCGACCTGGCACTGGCGGCCCCGGCCCAGTACGCCCGGCGCGCCGAGGTACCGGAGGGCGCCGTAGCCCAGACCGCGGGACGGCACGGCGCGCAGTTGCTCCTTGACCGACTTCAGGGTGGTGCCCCAGTCCTCGCTCTCGGGCAGCTCCAGTGCCACGGGGAACACCGTGGTGAACCAGCCGACGGTGCGCGAGAGGTCGACGTCGCCGAACAGGTCCTCGCGCCCGTGGCCCTCCAGCTCGACCGGCACGGTGCCGCCCGCCCAGTCGCGCAGCACCCGGGCGAGGGCGCTGAGCAGTACGTCGTTCACCTGCGTCCGGTACGCCTCGGGCACCTTGCGCAGCAGTGCGTCGGTGCGGTCGGCGCTCAGCCGCCGGGTCAGGGTGCGCGCGGAGCCCGCGGTGTTCTGCCCCTGGTGGTCCACCGGCAGCGTGGCCGCGTCCACGGTGGTCCGCTCGACCCGGGTCCAGTGCTCCAGCTCCGCGTCGAACCCGCCTTCGGCCGCCAGGCCGTTGAGGCGTTGCGCCCAGTCCCGGAAGGACGTGGACTTCGCGCCCAGGTCCACCTTCTGCCCGCGCACCGCCTCCCGGTGCCCGGCCTCCAGGTCGGCCAGGACGACCCGCCAGGAGACCGCATCGACGACGTAGTGGTGCGCGGCGAGGAACAGCCGGGGCGCCCGGTCGGCGCCGAGGGTGAACAGCACGCCCTTGAACAGCGGACCGGTGCGGATGTCGAACCCGGTCTGCGCCGCGGTGATCGCCTCGCGTATCGCCTCGTCCTGCGCGGCGGCGTCGAGCGCGGACAGGTCGAAGGACTCGAACACGGTGGAGTCCACCGCGCTGTCCGGTGCGGCCGTGCTGTGCTGCCGCCACGTCCCGCCGACCCGTTCGGCCCGGATGCGCAGGATGTCGTGGTGGTCGAGCACGGCCACGAACGCCGCGCGCAACGCGTCGGCGTCGACCTCCGCGTCCAGTTCGAGGAACAGGGACTGGTTGAAGTGGCCCGGAGTGTCGGGGAACTCCTCGAAGTACCAGTGCTGCACGGGCGTCAGCGGTACCGGGCCGACCACCGGACCCTGCTCGGCGTGGGAGGCGGTCACCATGGTGACTTCGCCCGCGAGCTCGGCGATGGTCTGCCGCAGGAAGATCTGCTTGCTGGTCAGCCGGAGGTTCGAGCGCCGGGCGAGCGACACCACCTGGAGGCTGAGGATCGAGTCGCCGCCGAGGTTGAAGAAGTTGTCCTCGACGCCGATCCGGTCGCTCTCCACGCCCAGCACCTTCGCCCAGACGTCGACGAGGACGGTCTCCACCGGGGTGCGCGGCGGGACGCGGCGGGACGGGTCGGCCTCGGGCTCGGGCACCTCGGGCAGGGCGCGCCGGTCCAGGGTCCCGTTCGGGGTCATCGGCAGCTCGTCGAGAACCATGATCGCCGAAGGCACTGCCTGGCTCGGAAGGTTGCCGGCCAGGAACGCCCGGAGTTCGGCGAGGTCGGGGGCCCGCGTGCCGGCCGCCACCACGTACGCGAACAACCGGGTGTGGCCGGAGTCGCCCCGCCGTGCGACCGCCGCCGCGGTGGCCACGTCGGGGTGGCGGGCCAGTGCGGTCTCCACCTCGCCGAGCTCCACCCGGAAGCCGCGGATCTTGACCTGGTCGTCCGCCCTGCCGAGGTACTCCAGGTTGCCGTCGCCGCGCCAGCGCACCACGTCCCCGGTCCGGTAGAACCTGCCGGTGCCGGGCCCCAGGACGTCACGGGGGAACCGCTCGGCGGTCAGCTCGGGCCGCCGCCAGTACCCCTGGGCCACGCCGCCGCCGCCGATGTAGAGCTCGCCGGGCACCCCGATCGGCACCGGGCGGAGCTGCTCGTCCACGACGTACACACTGGTGTTCACCATCGGCTTGCCGATGGGGACGATCGGCGAGGGCTCGACCGGATCGCCGCGCAGCGCGAACACGGTGGAGTCCACCGTCGTCTCGGTGGCGCCGTACGCGTTCACCACCAGCGTGTCGGGGCCGACGTGTTCGAGCAGGTCGGCGCTGTCGCCCGCAAGCCAGCCCTCGGCACCGAGGGAGAGCAGCCGCACCGACTCCAGGCCGCCGCCGCCCCGCCAGGCCAGCTCGGTGCTGACCGCCCTGGCCAGCGACGGGGTGGTGGCCAGGATCTCCGGCCTGACCTCGGCGATCAGGTCCGCCAGCGCGGGCGGGTCGGTCACCACCTCCGCCGGGCACACCACCATCTCGCCGCCGAAGAGCGCGGAGAACAGGAAGTCGCCGAAGAACAGGTCGACGCCGAAACTGGCCACGCACAGGGCCCGGCCGCGGATCTCGTCCAGCCCGTAGCGGGCGTTCCAGGCCCGCAGGATGTGGTGCACGTTGCGGTGGTTGATCAGCACGCCCTTGGGCTTGCCGGTCGTGCCCGACGTGTAGATCACGTAGACGAGGTCGTCCACGGTGACCCCCGACTCCGGCGGTCCGTCGGGGAGGGCCTCGATCACCGCCCGGTCGCGGTCGAGGCACACCACGGTGCCTTCGTGCCCGGCGACGCGGTCCAGTACGGCGGTCTCGGTGACGACGACCGGTGCGGCGGCGTCGTCCAGCATCATGCTGAGGCGCTGCGCCGGGTAGTCCGGGTCGAGCGGTACGAACGCCGCGCCCGCCTTCAGCACGCCGAGCAGCGCGACCATCGCGCCCACGCCGCGCTCGACGCACACGCCGACCAGGGTTCCCGGGCCCACGCCCAGGCCGGAGAGGTGCCGCGCCAGTTGATTGGCCCGGGCCGCCAGCGCGGCGAAGGTCAGTTGCTCGCCCGCGCAGCTCACCGCCACCGCGTCGGGCGTGAGCGCGGCCTGCTCGTCGAACAGCTCGTGCACGCACCGGGAGGAGTCGAACTCCATCGCGGGACCGTTCGACTCGGTGATCAGCCGCTGCAGCTCGGGTCCGGTGAGCATGGGCATCGCCCGCATCGGCTCGTCCGGCCGTGCGGAGAGGCCGTCGAGCAGGGTCAGCAGGTGCCCGCTCATCCGCTCGATCGTCGCCCGGTCGAACAGGTCGGTGCTGTACTCGACGTAGCCGGTGAGCGCGCCCTCGTGCTCGAAGAAGTCGAAGGACACGTCCAGCTTGGCCACGTGCAGCGGCGGGTCGATCTCCGTGACCCGCAGGCCGGGCAGTTCGGCCTTGCCGTCCTGCGCGGCCTGGAGGTTGACCATCACCTGCACCAGGGGCGGTCGGCTCGGGTCGCGCTCCGGCCGCAGGATGTCGACCAGCCGCTGGAACGGGACCTCCTCGTGGGCGAACGCGTCGAGCACGGTGGAGCGGACGTCGCGGAGGAAGTCGGTGAAGGTCCGCGTCTCCTCCACCTGGGACCGCAGCACGACGGTGTTGCTGAAGTAGCCGATGAGGTGTTCCAGCTCGACCCGGCTGCGGCCCGCGGTCACCGAGCCCACGGCGATGTCCTGCTGCCCCGAGTACCGGGCGAACAGCAGCTGGCTCGCGGCCACCAGGGTCATGAACAGCGTGGTGCCGTTGCGCGCGCCGAGTTCCGTCAGCCGCCGGGTGAGCGCCGCGGGCACGGTGATCTCGTGCACCGCGCCCGCGGAGCCGCGCACCGGGGGCCGCGGGCGGTCCGTCGGCATCTCCACCGGGGACAGCCCGGCCAGCTGCCGCCGCCAGTAGTCGACCTGTCCCGTCACGTCGGGGCCGGCCTGGCGTTCCTGCTGCCAGACGGCGAAGTCGGCGTACTGCACCGGCAGTTCCGGCAGCGCGGCCGGCTCGCCGCGCACGTACGCCGCGTATCCGGTGTTGAGCTCGTCGACCAGGATGCCGATGGACCAGCCGTCGCCGACGATGTGGTGCAGCCCCAGCACCAGCACGTGCTCGTCCGCGGCGAGGCGCACGAGCGACACCCGGAACAGCGGGCCGCGGCGCAGGTCGAACGGGGTGGACCCCTCGCGCTCCAGGCAGCGGTCGAGTCCCGCGGCGCGCTCGGGCTCCGGCAGGCCGGACAGGTCGAGGACCTCGACCGGCACGCGGCCCGGCTCGTGCACCACCTGGGTGCCGTGGCCCTCGACCTCGCCGATGGTGGTGCGCAGCGCCTCGTGCCGCGCGACCACGCCGTCGAGGGCCGCGCGCAGCGCCTCGACGTTCAGGTCGCCGGTCAGGCGCAGCACCCGGGGGGCGTTGTACTCGACGCTGCCGGGGTCCAGTTCGGTCAGGAACCACAGCCCCTGCTGGCCCGCCGACAACGGCAGCGCGCCGTCCCGGGGCGCCGGGGTGATCGAGCGGTCCTCGGCGACGGGCTCTGCCGCACCGGCGAGCTGCCGCATGACGAGCTCCCGCAGGTGGTCGGGAAGCTCCGACAACCGGTCCTTCGCGGCGGGGGGCAGTTCCATGCTGTTTTCTCCCATTCAGAAGCACTGGTCCGGCTGCGGAGGCGCTGGAGCCCAGGGACGCTGGAGCTCGGAGACACTGGGGCCCAGGGACGCTGAGCTCGGGGACTCCGGCCCTCGGTCCTCGGTCCTCGGTCCTCGGCGATGCTGGTTCCGACGCGTTCAGGACTGAGCGGCGGCCATCTCCAGCACCAGCGCCAGGATCCGGTCGCGGATGGTCGTGGCCAGGGCGGCGATCGTCGGGGCCTCGAAGAGGTCCCGCGGGGTGACCTCGACGCCGAATGCGGTGCGCATCCTGGCGACGATGCGGAGGCTGTTGATGGAGTCGCCGCCGAGGGTGAAGAACTCGTCCGCGATGCCGACCCGCTCGATGCCGAGCACCTCCGACCAGATC
>NZ_JBSGZD010000269.1:0-10919 GCF_053610825.1 Streptomyces sp. NPDC054863
TGCCCCGGCCGCGGTGAGCATCGCGGCCGTCGCCGGGGTCCACCGCACCTGCCAGCGCGTCGTGAGTCCTTCCGTGCCCGCCGCGCCGGTCACTCCCTGCTCCTGCGCGTAGGGGATGCCGCACACCGTCAGCCTGCGCAGCAGCAGTTCGCGGCGCCGGTCCAGGGTGGAGCGCGCCGGGTCGAGCCGGAGGTCGCGCGGTGTCTTCTCGTGCGCCTCCTCCGGGCCGGGGAGGGAGAGGGCCGCGGTCTCGGCCTCGACGGCGGGGCCCAGTCCGCTGCGCGGAGCGGCGGGAGCGGGCCGTCCGGTACGGGCTCCGACGAGTACGCGTTCGAGGGCCATGGCGACGGCGCGGCCGGTGCCGTAGGTCTCGCCGCGTCCCAGCACCGTCTGCACGGCTTCCAGGAGTTCACCCCGGCCGGGGGCGGGCAGGTCGCGCAGACGGGCCAGGTCACCGGCCACCCGGACGACCTCCCGGGCGTCCGCCGGGCCGTAGGGGTGGCCCTGTTCGCGCAGGGCGGCGCAGACGCGGACCGCGGTGCGGATCAGCGCCTCGTGCAGCGCGGCCGGGTCCCCGGCGGCGTCCAGGACCGTGTGCTGCCACTCCGGGTCCCGGATGCCGGCCGGGTAGCCGGACCGGGAGTCGAGCAGAGGGTACGTGTACGGAACCAGGGAGACCGTGCACCCCACCGACCCGGCAGCACCGCCCACTTGGCCGTCCGCCTCCGACACGGGCGTGACGGCGGATGCGCCCGGCGCGGACATGGCGGCAGGACCGTCCGGTACGGACGTGGCGGCGGATGCGTCCGGTACGGGCGCGGCGGCAGGCCCGTCCGGTGCCGGCGTAGCGGTCGGCAGCAGTGCCGGGGTGTGGAAGGCGCCGACCACCACGGCGGGCCGCCGCCCGCCCGCCAGGGCCGCGGCGACATGTCCGCGCATGCATGCCTCGCGCACCAGGTCCGTGCCGTGCACCCCGCCCCGCGCCTCGGCCTCGTCACGCAGCGCCCAGCCGGTGAGGAGGGCGGCACGGCGGAGCGCCTCGGGTGTCGAACCGGGCGCGCGTGCCTCCACCAGCCGGTCCCACAGGTCGTCGCCTTCCCGGCCGGTGAGCCGGGACCGGAGCGCGGCCGACAGTCCGTGCCCCTCCCCCGACACGGGCGCGGAGTCGGCGCCCGGGGCAGGGGCGGGGGTGTCCGGGCCGTCCCCCGCCCACGCCCGGTCTGCCAGTGGCAGATCGCAGGCCACTGCCGGGACGCCGTTCCTGGCCGCCCAGCGCAGAGCGACCAGTTCGGGCGAGAAGTCCGCGAACGGGTAGAAGGCCGGCCCCCGTTCGCCTGCCGGGCCGGGCCCGGGCCCGTCGGCGGGCACTGCGGCCAGCGCCACCGGGGCCTCGGTCTCCTCGTGGGCGAGCCAGCCCAGCCAGGGCTGGAACTCGGCGGGCAGTTCGACGAGGAGGACGTCGGGGGCCGCCGCGTCCAGCAGCGCCGGAAGGATGGCGGCCAGCGAGGGCGCGTGGTGGCGCACGCCGATCAGGAACGGCAGGCCCGGTCCGGTCGCCGCGAGGGCCGCCACCGCGGTTTCCGGGGTGGCGGGTCCGGCCGTCGGGGCCTGCACCGGGGAAGCGGCCGACGCACCGGCGGTCGTCGACACCTCGACCGTGGACGACGCTTCGGCGGTGATCCGCGGCTCGGTGGTGGTCGGCACCTCGGCGGGGGACGGCGTCCCGGAAGTGGTCGACGCCTCGGCGGTGATCCGCCTCTCGGGGGTGGTCGGCTCGCTCATCCGTCAGTTCTCCAGCACCGCGCGCAGGTCCCACAGGGCACGCCAGGTGGCAGACCCCTGCTCCGCGCGTCTGCGCACCGGCCCGTCCCAGTACCCCAGCAGCCGTGCCGCGTCGGCGGGGTCGTCCTTGCGGACGACGCCGAGCAGGTGTCCGGGCAGGAGGGAGAGCACGTCCCGGTCGCCGGGGAAGTAGGCGGCGGCCAGACCCAGGGAACCCGCGACGGAGACCGCCTCCGCCGTACTCATCACCGTGGAGGGGCGTTCGACCTCCCAGCCCTCCACGGAGCGGCCCTCGCGCAGGTCCCGGAAGGCGGTGACAAGGGCTTCGAGGATCGCGTCGTCCACCTGGTAGGCGGCGCCCACGCGTTCGACGGCGGCCCGCGACTGGCGCCGGACGAGCGCGGTCTCGGCGTCCACGTCCCCGATGGGGCCCACGGTCTCGAAGTTGAAACGGCGCTTCAGCGCGGCGGACATCTCCGAGACGCCCTTGTCCCGCAGGTTGGCGGTGGCGATGAGGGTGAACCCGGGGGCCGCGTGCACCTGGGCGCCCTCGCCGCCGGCGAGTTCGGGGACCGCGATGCGGCGCTCGGAGAGCAGTGACACGAGGGCGTCCTGGACCTCCGGCAGGCAGCGGGTGACCTCCTCGACGCGGGCGACGGCCCCCCGGGTCATGGCGGTGAGCACCGGGGACGGCACCAGGGCCTGCTCGGTGGGGCCCTGGGCGAGCAGCAGCGCGTAGTTCCAGCCGTACTTGAGCTGGTCCTCGGTGGTGCCCGCGGTGCCCTGCACGGTGAGCGCGCTGGTCCCGCAGACGGCCGCCGACAGCAGCTCGGAGAGCATGGACTTGGCGGTACCGGGTTCGCCCACGAGGAGGAGCCCGCGCTCCCCGGCGAGGGTGACCACGCACCTTTCGACCAGGGCGCGTTCGCCGACGAACTTCTGCTCGATCACCAGGCGGCGCGGCACCCCGGCTCCGGGCCTGGCGCCCTTCGGCAGGCTCAGCGGCTCGCCCGCACTGCCCATCACGAAGGTGACGACGGCACGCGGGGTGAGCAGCCAGCCGAGCGGGCGGGGGCCGGGGTCGTGGGCGGCGAGGAAGGCCAGCTCGGTGGCGTACCGGTCCTCGGGCAGCGTGACCTGGCGGTGCTCCTGCCCGGGCGCCGTCGCCTGGCTCGGGACGCCGCCCGTGGTGCTGTCCAGGGTGGTCGTGGTGTCGTTCGTCATCGGCGGCGGCCCTTCCGGGGTGCGCGGGTGTCCAGTTCTTCGAAGGCGGGGGCGTCGCCGTCGCGGACCCGTGCCCAGGCGGCTGCGTACAGCGCGGGCACGGGGAGGTGGGGCAGGGTCCGGGTGGACCCCTCCACGGGGTACAGGCGTTCCTTCCAGGTCTCCAACGGCAGTCCGGGGGCGCCGCGTTCGAGCCAGCCGCAGGGGAGGAACACGGTGCGGCCGGCGCGGGAGCGCTTCGCCTCCACGACGAGGTCGGTGGCGGCGAGTTCCGCCCGGGCCTTCTTGGTCCGGGCCGGCTTCCACCCGGTCCAGCGGACGCAGTTGCGGTCCGTCGGGTCGGGCAGGGCGAGCAGCATCAGATAGAGGGCGGCGGCGTCCTCGCTCAGGCCGAGGAAGTCGACGGCCTCGGCCACCAGGTCCGGCACCGTACGCGTCGGGTCCTGGGGCGGGTGGTGCGGGGAGCTGTCGGGGGCGCCCGCCGAGGCCAGCGCGTCGGTCTCCTCGCCCAGCAGTGCGCGCAGGGCGAGGAGATCGCCGCTGCCGTGACGGGCGACGGTGCCCTCGACAAGGCCGAATGCCGGGTCGTCGGGGCCTGCCAGGCCGGCCGGGCGGATCAGCAGCTTCTCGTGGGTGCCGTGGCCGGGGGCGAGGAGCAGCGCCGTGCCGGCCCGGACCAGTCCGTCGGCGTCGGCGCCGCCGGACTCGGGGAGCCCGTGGGCGGCGCGGATCGCGGGGCCGACCGGGTCCCCCGACTCGGTCCAGTTCATACCGAGGTCCAGTACCAGGCCCGGGTCGGCGAGGCGGCCACGCAGGGCCGCGAGCCCGACGGGCAGCTGCGCCCGCAGGGGGTGCCCGTACGGCAGCGTGTAGGCGAGGGTGTGCAGGGCGGTCAGGGCCGAGGAGACCGCGCCGCGTGCGCTCACCCGGCGCAGCCCGGGGCGGCCGGTGCCGTCCTGGACGTCGGTGCCGTGGGCGAGCCAGGTCCGGGTGCCCGTGTTGAGGATCAGGTCGACGGCGCCCGGGTCGGTGCCCGACAGGTCGAGGTCCAGTTCCTCGGGGACGCGGACGAGGGAGGCCAGGCGCTCCTGCCAGACCTCGGTGGCGGCCCGGACGTCGGGGCCCGTGGACCACAGCTCGGCCGGGTCGGCGGGCAGCAGTGCTTGGAGCAGGGCGTGCCGGTCGTCGCGGGGCAGGGCGTCGAGCCTGGCCTGGGCCGCTTCGAAGGCACGTGTCTTCGCCCCGAGCAGGGCGAGTGCCTCGGCGCCGGGCTCCGCGACGGCCGCCGACAGCAGGGCGGCGGACTGGAGGGGACCGATTCCGGTGGCCGTGTGGAACGCCTCGGCGGCCTCCGGACGCCAGGGTGCCGGGCCCTGCTCCCGTACCAGAGCGGTGAGCCGGGTGAGCCGGTCGCGGGCGATGCCCCGCCGGTGGACGTGCTCACGGTCCAGGGTGAAGCCGGGAACGGGGCCGAAGGCACCGGTCGGGTCGTGATCCAGGGCGAGCCAGCGTGCCGCGTCGTTGCGGTCGTTCCGGCCGCGGCCGGCGATGACCACGACGGTACGGGCGCCTCTGCGCAGCACCTGGCCGAGGCGGTGCACGGCCTCGTGGCGTCCCGACGCCGATGTTCCGCCTGCGACGGGCTCGACGAGTTCCACCTGCCTGACCGTGCCCGCCGGGTCGGCCAGCGGGCCGGCGACGAGGGTTTCCAGCAGGAGGAGGAGCCCGGCTCGGTGCTCGGGGGCGGTGGTCTCCGAGGCGGCCCGGTAGGCCAGTTCGGGCAGCTTGTCGAGGAGGGAGGTCCAGCCCAGGGAGTCACCGGGCACGGTGTACTCGTCCCGCTGCCAGCCGTCCACCGGGGTGAACGGGACCTTGGACGGCGTGGGCGGGCCGAACGCGGGCTCGCCGCCGAGGACATGGTTGACGGCGAGGATCTGCCGGATCGTGGTCCACCGGCTCCCGGCCCCCCACCAGCCGCCGCGCATCCGCTCGGAGCCCCAGGCGGAGGCGTTCCGCAGGGTCGTGTCGTCGCCGTGCTCGGGCTCCTGGTCGAAGAACATGCCCTGGGTGCGCGCGGCGTTCCGGGGAGTGGCCGGCTGTACGGGCCGGGGCGGTTCGAGGTACCGGGCGGCTGCGGCAGCCCGGTCCACGGCGTTCCGGACGAGCCCGGTGACGCCCGCGAGGAGCCGTGCGTCGGACACCTCGGGCAGCACCCTGGCGACGGCCTCCTCGCTCAGCTCCCGCGACGAGGGCCCGGTGTACTCCTCGACGGCCCGGAACGCCTCCAGGTGCCGGGCGACCGCGGCGGCGACCTCCTTGAGCAGCTCCCCCGCCCGGGAGTCCGTCAGGTTCCGCAGTGCGAGGGAGCCCCCTTCGTCCCTCGGGCGCAGGGCGTGCCAGTAGGAGACGGGAGGCACGTAGGGGGTGCCCGCAGCGTCGTTCCCACCGGAGGAGTCGGGGGTGACGGACCACAGGCTGCCGCCGGCGCCGTCCGTGTCCGCCGGGTGCGCTTCGACGGAGCGGTGGTGCAGGGCCGCGACCGGCCGTGATCCGCCGGGCAGGGTGAGGGCGCCGAGCGGCACCGGGGAGCCGCCGCCGGGCAGCGGGTGCGGCAGGGTGACCGTGTGGCCGTCGGGGGTGCCGGCGACGATCCGGTGCCCGTCGGCGGGGGCGGCCGTGCCGGGCTCGGTGACCGTGCGGCGGACCCAGCGGCCGAGGACCGTGCCGTCCGTGCCGAACGGGGTGGTCTCCAGACCGGGCTGGAGGGGCAGCACCTGGCAGTGCTCGGCGAGCAGCCGGGTGCCGTCCCGCACTCCGGAGCGGAGGAAGGCGGGGAGGGAAGCGCGGCCGTGCGTGCCGCCGGCCGGGTCGTACTCCAGCCACACCCGCTGCGTGCCCTGGCGGCCTTCGCGCCAGTGACCGGTGCCGTCGGAGATGACGGCGCGCTGGGGCGGGAGGGAGGTGTCGCCCGCGTGCAGGGTCTTGCCGCCGGTGGCCCTGCCGCCGCCGGGCAGCGGCAGGCAGACCTCGTCGGAGGGTCCTGAACCGCCCCAGCGGGGGATCTGCTCGCCGCCGACGGTGAACACCTCGGCGGGGCGGTGCGACCAGTAGCCGCGCTGCTTGCCGTCCTCCCACCAGATGACCAGCAACTCGCCGTCGACGTACCGGAGGGCGATCGTCCGCCAGTGGTCGACGGTGGCGGGCAGCCGCAGGGTGTGCCGCAGCAGAACGCCTTCCGGGCCGATGACGACGGCCCGTTCGAGGGTGTTCAGGATCAGCGCGGGCCAGGCTCCGGTGACGCCGACGCCCTCGGAGCGGTGGTGCCGCTGACGTCCGGCGGCGGCCTCGGCGGCCAGTTCGGCGTACGTCTCGTCGAGCGCCGGCCAGCCCAGTTCGTCGAGGACGCCGGTACGCAGGGTGGCAGCGAGCAGCGGCACGACGTCGTGCCCCTTGAGGAGTCGCACGGCCTCCGGGGCGACGTCTGCGACCACTGCGCGGAACGCCGAGAGCCTCTGGAGAGCGGTGTGCAGTGCGGGGAGCCCTCGCGCGGCCGTGTACTCCTCTGCGCGAGCGGTGAGCCACTCCCGCAGGATTCCCGAGAGCACCGGGTGCGCCGCCAGCTTCGCCATGGAGGCGTCGCCCAGCCGCTGACCGCGTCCGTCGCCGAGGCCGCCGACGTTCCGGCTCAGCAGGGCGCGGAAGACCGGCTGTTCGGCGACGGCCGTGAGGTCCCGCGCGCCGGGCGCGGTGTCGGTGAGCCACGGGCCGACCGGGACGCCGGGGGGCTGCGTGGTGCCCGTGTCGTGGTCGTCCGGCTCGGCGACGGGGATGCCCGAGGCCAGGCAGAGGTCGAGAAGGTCCAGGTCGGCGGTGCGCTGCCAGCGGCCCTGGAACAGCTCGACGGGGCGCCCGTCTGCGCGCAGCCGGTCCGCCATCCGTGCGGTCAGGTCGAGGGTCTGCGGGCTGCGGCCCGGGGTGGCCCGGTTGCGCCGGCGGTGTGCCTCCCAGCGGGCGAGCCAGTCTGCCGGAGAGACGGACGGGTCGGCGGGGTCGGAGGGAGCGTTGCCGAGGGTGTGCGGGAGGGCGGTCAGCAGGTCCTCGGTGCCGGACTCGGCCAGCAACGCGAGCCAGCCGGGTTCGCCGTCCGCGTCCCGGTCGCCCTCGCTGAAGGTCTCGGGGAAGAAGCCGAGGAGCCGGGCCCGCACGGCCGCATCCTTCTGCGCGAGGGCGATGAGGGCGGAGCGGTAGGTCGCCCAGAACGAGGCGGGGGCCCGGACGACTCCCGGGGATCCGATCAGATCGGCCACCAGCTCGCGTTCGGCGGCCTCGCGGTCCAGCCCGGCGGCCTTGACCAGGGCGCGCACGTCCTGCGGCAGTGCCGCGTACGGCGGCATGCCGGCCGCGCAGCGCTCGACCAGCAAACGGCGGAACTGCGCCCAGGCGTCCGCCGGTGCGAGCCTGGCCACCAGGTCCCGCACGTACTGCCGCAGGGCCTTGACGGTCAGTGCGCCGGCGAAGGCGAACTCCAGGAAGACGGCCCGCTGCCGGTCCTCGTCCACGACCAGCCCGTGCACCCGCTCGGCCTCGCGGGCCTTGCCGAAGAAGGTGGCGGCGTAGGTGGTGTTCTCGGCCTGGAGGAAGAGGCGTGCCACTTGCTCGTAGTAGGTGGGGAGGAAGTGGGGTACGGCCCGGCCGAGGCGGGTGCCGAGTGCGTCGAAGCCGTCCTTGGCCGCTCCGGCGCGGGTCTTGGCCTGTCGGCCCAGCCTCTCGATGTCTTTGACCAGGGCCAGGGCGTGGTGCCCGTTGGCCGGGTCGTTGACCAGCGCCCAGGCCGGGAAGCCCAGCGTCTCCCGGCGCACCTGGCCCACGACGGGGGCCTCGGCGGTCCGGGCCAGTCCGAGGAACTCCAGGGCCAGGTCCTCGGCTTCGCCGAGAGTGCCGGGCACGAGCCGGACCACGGGGCGGTCGCCGAGTGCGGTGTGCGTGTAGGTGCGGGCGGTCAGCGCGTCGGCGTCGTCCCGGTCGACGGTGGCGGCCGGGAGGATCGCGCCCGCGTCCAGCAGGGCCGCGGCGCGGGCCTCGGCTGCGGGGGTGGAGCTGCTCTCGCCCCGGGCCTGGGCGGGCAGCGGAGCCGCGCCCGTCGCCGCCGTGTTCGTGTGGGTGTTCGTCGTCGTGGTGCTCATGCCGCCCGCTCCTCGTCCGCCACGTCGCGGCCGGCGTGGAGCGCCGCCGCCATGCGCATGCCCTCGGACCACGCGACGGGGCCGACCTCGGCGGCCGTCAGCGTGCGCCCCGCAGGGTCGGCCCAGGTCAGCGGGCCCGTCTCGGTGTCGTACTCGCCGTATCCGTCGTTCTCGCCGATCCAGATGCGTGCCTCGGCGGTGACGCCGTCCTCGACGACCGGGCAGACCGCGTATCCGCCGCGCGACCGGTACCCGAGCTGGGTGACGCGGCCGTGCAGGAAGCGCAGTTCCTTGAACACGCCACCGGCGTAGGTGTCCACGGACGTGGTGTCCGGGGCGAGACCCTGCGGGCGGCGCCACACCTCGCGGAACAACTGCTCCACGTTCTGGCGCACCTCCAGTTCGACCGCGAACTCCCGCAGGTCGTCGAGGTCGTCGAGGAGGACGGGGTGGGGCACGCTGACGACGTCCGGGGTGATGCGGACCGTGTCGCCGTCCAGGTCGACGAGGCCGAGGCCGCGGTCGGGATCGACATCGCGCAGGAACCCGGCGACCCCACCGTCCGCACCGGTGACCACCACGTCCCGCAGGGCCGCCTGCCACGCCGGGTCCGGCCAGACCCTGGCGAGCACGGCCGTGGGGACGGGCAGCGAACGCACCATCCACTGCTCGACGTCGGTCAGGCACCGGCGTTCGTGCCGCTCCAGCCACTCGGTCAACTGCCGGAGCCCGACGACCGCCGGGTCGTCCTTCAAGCTGGCCGGGACGGACTTCAGCCGTCGGCCCTTCCCGTTGCGGCAGACCACCTTGCCCGCCTCCAGAGCGACTTCGTAGTCGCCCGCCGGAACCCACCCCATGCGCTGTTCTCCCCGTTGTTCCGGACGGCCGCCGAACCGGCGGCACGCTGATGAAACCCGTCAGCGGCAACGCACCGTGACGAGTGGGAGAGACTCTAGGCGTCGCCACTGACAACGAGTTCGGGCCCCTCCGCTTCGGCCCTCGTCCCAGAGGGGGCCGCCCGACCGTTCGTTGGTCCCTTCTCGTGGACTTCGGGCCGTCGCCCGGCGCGCTCACGCCTGGGGCGTCAGCCTGCTGCGTACCGTCCGCCGCCATGGACACCCTCATCTTCGGCGGCATGCTCGCCACCTGGCTGGTGCTCTACCGACAACGCGGCCGGACCCTTCTGCTCATCGGCTGGTGGGTTCTGCTCGCCGCCGTCATCCTGCTGCTCTCGCACCACATCACCAGCAGCCTGGGGCTGGGGCTGAGCTACTGACATGGCCTCCCTCACCGCACCTCTCGGCGACACCGGGGGCTCCGCCCTCCTCGGCAAGGTCCAGTACTGGTTCGCCTGTTTCTTCGCCGTCGGCTGGACGGGGATCGTCTGCGCCGGGCTCGGGGTCCAGTTCATCGGCTGGGACCACCCCTGTCCGCTGTGCATGGTCCAGCGCATGTTCATGCTGCTGGCCGCGCTCGGCGCCGGAGCCATCGTGCGCAAGGGCATGACCGGCGGCATCACAGGACGCGACTACATGATGGGCTGGGGACTTGCCCTGGTCGCCTGCATCGGCGGCGGCTTCACGGCCTGGCGGCAGACCATGCTGCACATCCTGCCGGGCGACGAGGGGTACGGGGACCCGGTGCTCGGCCTGCACATGTACGTCTGGGCGTGGATCCTCTTCGTCGCCTCGGTGGTGGCGATCGGCATCGTACTGGCCTTCGCCCACCTCACCGCGGACCGGTCCATCCCGGCGACGGGCCTCTACGGGCCGATCGGCCGGATCGTTGTCCGGTTCGTCGGTGTGGTGATCGCCGTCAACCTGGTGGCGGTCTTTCTGGAAGAGGGCTTCCACTGGTTCCTGCCGGACGACCCCACACGGTACGAATTCTTCTACCAGGTGGGGATCCTGGGCTGACCGGCGGTTGCGCCGACCCCCGGCCGGCCCCGGACCGTTCCCACCCGTGCCTCTCCTGCCGAGCCCCCCCCTCTTCAGACCGGGCTCGGGCCCCGTGTCACGCGGTGCAGGCAGGTGCCCGCCTGCTCCCGGACCAGGCCAGGAGTCCGGACCATGAGCTTCTCCGCGACGTGGCCCCGGGCCACGACCGTGTCCGGGAAGCGGGGGACCTCGTCGCCGTCGTACAGCACCGACGAGTCCCAGTCCTCCGGGTCCGTCACCCCGCGCCGGTCCACGATCACCGCGCGCGTCGGCACCGGCAGGCGCGTCACCGCCGCGGTCACGGCCGACTCGACGCGGCGTGCCTCGTCCGCCGACAGGCCGTCCAGCCACAGAGTCTGGATCTCGCAGCCCAGCGGCTCGTACACGAAGGCGTCCACGACGTTGGTGTCGGCCGAGAACCACCAGTTCATCGTGATCGACGCGATGCGGCGGCCGAGCAGGAGCCTCAGCTCCTCCCGCCCCAGCGGCACGTCCTCGCCCTCCACGTCGAGCACGACTGCCTCGCCCTTCACCGGGTGCGGGAGGTGGATCCCGTACTCCGCGAAGAGTTCCGTCTGTTCCGCGAAGACCGAGGTGGCCGCCGACTCCCGGTACCAGCGGACGTAGCCGTCAGTCATCAGTCACCACCAGCAGACGAAGTACGTTCTCCGCTCCCGCAGTCCCAGGAGAACTGGGCCCTTCCGGAGCTGCAAGTCGCTTGCCCGGAGGCCTCGTTGCCTCCGGGCAACCCCACGCGCTGGCCATCGTCCGGGCTCCCTCCCCCTCCTCACGG
>NZ_JBSGZD010000270.1:0-10903 GCF_053610825.1 Streptomyces sp. NPDC054863
ATCCTGGCGATCGCCCCGTCGAACTCCCCGGCCGGTGGTCCCCGTGCGCGACACCGGCCTGTACGAAAAGATCAGGAGACCGTCAGATCAGGCCCTGCGCCAGCATCGCGTCGGCGACCAGCTCGAAGCCCGCGATGTTCGCGCCGACCACGTAGTTGCCGGGCACGCCGTACCGCTCGGCGGTCGTGTGGCAGGCGTCGTGGATGTGCCGCATGATCTCTTCGAGCCGCTCCTCGGTGTGGGCGAAGGTCCACGAGTCGCGCGACGCGTTCTGCTGCATCTCCAGTGCGCTGGTGGCGACTCCGCCCGCGTTGGCCGCCTTGCCGGGGGCGAAGGCGACGCCCGCCTCCTGGAAGAGGCGTACGGCTTCCGGGGTGGTGGGCATGTTGGCGCCCTCGGCGACGGCGCGGACGCCGTTGGCCACCAGGGTGCGGGCGTCGTTCTCGTCCAGCTCGTTCTGCGTGGCGCAGGGCAGCGCCACGTCGCACGGAACGTTCCAGACGCCGCGTCCGGCGACGAACTGGGCGTGTGCGCCCCGGCGTTCGGCGTACTCGGAGACCCGGCCGCGGCCCGCCTCCTTGATCTCCTTGAGCAGTGCGACGTCGATGCCCTTGTCGTCGACGACGTACCCGCCGGAGTCCGAACAGCTCACGACGGTCGCGCCGAGCTGCTGCGCCTTTTCGATGGCGTAGATGGCGACGTTGCCGGAGCCGGAGACCGCGACCCTGCGGCCCTCCAGGCTCTCGCCCCTGGCCCGCAGCATCTCGGCGGTGAACATCACGCACCCGTAGCCCGTCGCCTCGGTGCGCGCCTGCGCGCCGCCCCAGCCGAGCCCCTTGCCGGTGAGCACCCCGGACTCGTACCGGTTGGTGATGCGCTTGTACTGGCCGAAGAGGTAGCCGATCTCACGGCCGCCGACGCCGATGTCACCGGCGGGCACGTCGGTGTACTCGCCGATGTGGCGGTGGAGCTCCGTCATGAACGACTGGCAGAAGCGCATGACTTCGGCGTCCGAGCGGCCCTTGGGGTCGAAGTCGGAGCCGCCCTTGCCGCCGCCGATGGGCATGCCGGTCAGGGCGTTCTTGAAGATCTGCTCGAAGCCGAGGAACTTGACGATGCCGAGGTTGACCGACGGGTGGAAGCGCAGGCCGCCCTTGTAGGGGCCGAGCGCGCTGGAGAACTCCACCCGGAAACCGCGGTTGACGTGCACCACGCCGCTGTCGTCCGACCACGGGACCCGGAAGATGAGCTGCCGCTCGGGCTCGCACATGCGCTCCACTATGCGGGCGTCCATGAACTCGGGGCGGGCGCTCAGCAGCGGCGACAGCGTTTCGAGGACCTCGCGGACCGCTTGGTGGAACTCGCCCTCGCCCTGGTTGCGGCGCAGCACCTCGCCGTACAGCTTCTCGATGACACCGTTCTCGGTCGTGGCAGACATCTGGACACATCCTTACGTGAGCGCACGGGTGTTCTGGTCGTTCTGTTCGTCCTGGGCGGTGATTGTTCCAGTGCAGGTCAAGGGCGGTCGCAGCGGTCCACATTCTGGCGCCGTCACAGCGCCGTGACAGCATGGCCGGATGCTGACCATCGAGATCAACGGCGGACCGCCCCTGGCCGAGGAACTGCACCGCGCCGCGGCCTGGAACTACGGCCACTACACATCGATGCAGGTGCGCCAAGGGGCGGTGCAGGGACTGGAGTTGCACCTCGCACGGATGCGGGCGGCCTCACGCGAGTTGTTCTGCAGCGCGGTGGATGCGGATTCCGACCGGATACGCGCACTGCTCCACCACGCGGTCGGTACGCAGCAGGACGCCTCGGTGCGGATCACGGTGATTCCGCACGCGAGCGACCCGGACCGTACGGACGTCATCGTCGCGGTCGACGAACCGGTGCCCGCCGCCCCTCGCCCGCCGCTGCGGGTACGGACCACACCCTTCGAACGAGACCTGCCCCACCTGAAGCACCTGGCGACCATGGGCGTCACCCACCGGGCGCTGCAGGCCAGGGCGGGCGGTGACGACGACGTCCTGTTCGTCGGGCGGGACGGTCTGGTCCTTGAGGGCTCGGTGTGGAACGCGGTGTTCTGGGACGGCGAACAGGTCGTCTGGCCCCAGGCCCCGATGCTGTCCGGCATCACGATGCAGCTCCTCCAGGCCGGCCTGACCCGCGCCTCGGTGCCCTGGACCTCGCGCCCCGTACAGGCAGCGGACCTTCCGTCGTTCCTGGCCGCCGCCGCCACCAACTCGCACCGCCCGAACCAGCCGATCGCCCGCATCGACGATGTGGACCTCGCGCGCGACGCGGGGGCGCTGGTGAAGGCGCTCGACGCGGCGTGGGCGACCGTCGGGTGGGATCTCGTCGCCACCGGCAACTGAGTACGGCCACCGAGGCGAACTGAGTACCCGCACCCTGCCGCACCATGGCTCCCTCGCGGTGAACTTGCCCCATGCAGCCCCACTCCTCACTCCGCACACCGCCCAAGGACCGGCCCGTTCCGGCCGAGGCGCAGCCCACCGCTGCGGACCACATGAGCGCACCGGACGGGCCGGACCCCCTGTGGTGGGCGCTCCCGGCGATGTTCACGCTGCTCGCCGGGATCCTGGGGTACGTGGGCCGGTTCGTGGGCCCGTTGCCGTTCGTGTGGCACCTCGGATACCTGGTGCCGCTCGGCCACGTCGTGGCCCTCTGGTTCCTCGCCAGGTCCCGGGAGCGCCGCGGCCTGTGCTGCGTGCTCGGGGTGTCCGCCTGCCTGTACGCGCTGATCTACGGCAAGGCGGTCATGGCCGTCGCCTACGCGCTCGCGCTCGTGTCCTGGCTCAAGAACGGGGACTGACCCGGCCGAACACCCCGACGGCCAGCGCCACCGCCGCGAGCGCGGTGGCACTCCACAACAGGGGGACGATCCCGGCCGATTCCACGACAGTGCCGCCGAGGAACGCGCCCAGGGCGATCGCGGCGGTGAAGACGCCGACGTACAGCCCGGTGATGTGCTCGACGCGGTGCGGTGCGGACTGCGTCATCCAGGTCTGGCCCGCGACCGAAAGACCGCCGTACGTCAGGCCCCACAGGGCCATGCCGAAGCCGGTGACTCCGGCGGCGGTGCCGAAGAGCGCGAGCAGCAGGATCGAGGTGGCGATGCCGGCCGCGAGACCCAGCACGGTGAGCCGCGCGCGGCGTGCGGCGAGGGCACCGGCGGCGAAGTTGCCGATCAGCCCGAAGAGTCCGTAGAGCAGCAGGAACAGGGCGACGGTCCCGGGCTTCACCCCGGTGTACTCTTCGAGTACGGGTCGTACGTAGGTGTACGCGGCGAAGTGCGCGGTGACCAGGAACACGGTCAGCAGCAGGCCGACGGCCACCGGGGCGTTGCGCAGCAGGGGTTGGCGGGCGGACCGGTCGGCCGGTCCTGCGGGTGCGGCCGGGCGGGGCAGGCGCGGCAGGGCGAGGAGCAGCCCGGCGGTGAGGAGCAGTGCGGCGGCGGTCATTACGGCGAACGCGGCCCGCCAGCCGAAGGAGTTGCCGACGAACGTGCCCAGGGGAACGCCGACGACCGAGGCCGCGGCGACGCCGCCGACGGTGCAGGAGACCGCGAGCATGGCGTTGCGGGGGGCCACGAGCCGGGTCGCGACGGCGGGCGCCAGGCCCCACACCGCGCCCATACCGACGCCGACGACGATCCGGGAGACGACCAGCAGTCCGAAGCCCTCTGCCGCGGCGGTCAGCGCGTTGCCGACGGCCAGCACCACCATCGCGGCGGCCAGCACCGCGCGCCGGTCGAGCGCGCCGAGCACGCGGGGCACCAGCGGGGCGGTGACCGCGGTGACGACGCCGGTGAAGGAGAGGCTGAAGCCTGCCGTGCCCGGGCTGATGCCCAGTCCGTCGGCCATCGGGGTCAGCACGCCGACCGGCAGCATCTCCGAGGTGACGACCACGAACGTGCTCAGGGCCAGGGCGGCGACCGCGACCCACTGCCACGGCGTGGTGCGGGCGGAGGTGGACGCGGTGGAAGTGGACGCGGTGGAAGTGGAAGTAGGCGCGGTGGAGGTGGGCGCGGTGGGCGTGTGGGAGCTCATGGCGTCAGCCAAACAGCGCCCCCGACCGGGAACAACGCCGATTTCCTCATCGATCGATCAACCAGGCTCATCGATCGGTGGGGCTCGCCGACTAGGGTCGTCGACATGAACCAGGTCCACGTCCAGGAGATCGAGTGTCTGCTCGTGCTCTCCGACGAGCTGCACTTCGGCCGGACCGCCGCCCGCCTCGGCTGCTCCCAGAGCCGGGTCAGCCAGCTCGTCGCGGGCCTCGAACGGCGCGTCGGCGTACGGCTCGTCGACCGCACCAGCCGCCGCGTGGAACTGACCCGGTTCGGGGCGCAGTTCGCCGACGAGGTGCGGCCGGCCTACGAGGCGCTGAACAGCGTCGTCACCGGGGCCCAGGCACGTGCCCGGCGCGGCGATCTGCACGAGATCCGGATCGGCTTCCACGGCAGCGTCCACGAAGAGGTCGCCGAGGCCTTCCGCCGGCTGCGCGCCCGGCACGAGGTGACGACGGTGCTGAGCGAGATCCCGTGGAGCTCGCCCTTCTCGGCCGTCCGCGACGGCCTTCTCGATGCCGTAGCGGTGGAACTCCCTTGCAGGGAGCCCGAGTTGACGGTCGGCTTCCACTTCCCGCCGCAGGACCAGTTGCTGGTCGTCGCCGCCTCCCACCCGCTGGCCGGCGCCGGCCGCGTACCGGCGGAGGAGCTGGCGGGCCTGGACGTCCTGCGTCCGGCCGGGGACGCCCCCGAGTACTGGAAGGCCGCCCGCGTGCCGCACACCACGCCCGCGGGCACCCCCATCCGCTCCACGACGGGGATCACCACCGTCCAGGAGGGCCTGGCGCTGGTGGCCGGCGGCGAGCGCGCCATGCTGGTGTGCCGCCCCATCGCCGAGCGCGTCGTCCGCGGCGACGTGCGGTACCTCGTGGTCGACGGTCTCGACGAGCCATCCCAGCTGGGGCTGGTCTGGCGCACCGACCGCGCGACCCCTCAACTGGTCGCGCTGGCCGGTCTGTTGGGCGAGGAGTACGCCCGGGCGCAGGCTCCCGAAGGTCAGCCTCGGGGTGCGTACGGCAGCTGACGCTTGTGGTCGGTGAGCCGGTAGCGGCGGACGATCGTCTCGAAGACGGCCTCGCCCACCGGCTTGCCCTCCAGGAAGTCGTCGATCTCGTCGTACGTCACGCCGAGGGCGTCCTCGTCGGGCTTGCCCGGGTCGAGGGTCTCCAGGTCCGCCGTCGGGACCTTCCAGACCAGTTCGGCCGGAGCGCCCAGCGCGTCGGCGACGCCCCGTACCCGGCGCTTGGTCAGTCCGGTCAGCGGTACGACGTCGGCGGCGCCGTCCCCGTACTTCGTGAAGAACCCCGAGACCGCCTCGGCCGCGTGGTCGGTGCCCACGACCAGGCCGTTCTGCGCGCCCGCGACCGTGTACTGGGCGATCATCCGCTGCCTGGCCTTGATGTTGCCCTGGACGAAGTCCTGGTGGCGCGCGTCCCTGAAGGTCACGCCGCCGGCCAGTGCGGCCTCCAGCGAGGCGTCGCTCGCGGACTTCACGTCCACGGTCAGGACCTGGTCGGCGTTGATGAAGCCGAGGGCGAGCTGGGCGTCCTTCTCGTCGGCCTGGACCCCGTACGGCAGGCGCATGGCGTAGAAGGTCGCCTCGTGTCCTGCGGCGCGGGCCCGCTCCACGGCGAGCTGGCACAGCCGGCCCGCGGTCGTGGAGTCCACACCGCCGCTGATGCCGAGCACCAGCGACCGCAGTCCCGTGGAGGTGAGCCGCTCGGTGAGGAAGGCCACCCGCCGCTCGATCTCCTGCTCCGGATCGAAACTCATCGACACCTGGAGATCCCGTGCGATCTCCTGCTGCAGGGTGCTGGACGCCGGGTCGGTCACGGCTGCTCCTCGTACTCGCTCGTGGTGGGCTGGGGCGGAGGCCGGGAGCCGCCGCTCACCCCGACTCTATGCTGCGTGCCCTCCCGGCCCCCGACCTGCCCTTACGGTCACGGCCTGCCGCTCGCTACCTCTTGCGCCACTCCTCGGCCAGCAGCTCGTACGAACGCACGCGGTCCGCGTGGCCGTGGGTGATCGTGGTGATCAGCAGCTCGTCCGCCCCGGTGGCCTCCCCGAGCTGTGCCAGCTGGTCGGCGACGCGTCCCGGGGATCCGACGAACTGGGTCTCGACCCGGTCCTGGACCAGCGCCCGGTCCTCGTCGGTCCAGACGTGGGCGCGGGCCTCGTCCGGGGTGGGGAAGGGGATCGCCCCCTCGGCGGTGCGGATGCTGCGGACCCAGGGGGCGTAGCCGGTGGCCAGTTCGCGGGCGGTCTCGTCGTCCTCGGCGACGACGACGTCCGCGGACACGCTGACGTACGGCTTGTCGAGGATCTCGGACGGCTCGAAAGCGGCCCGGTAGCCCTCCGCCGCTTCCAGCACCGTGCCGGGGCTGACGTGGTAGTTCGCCGCGAAGCGGAGCCCGCGCCTGCCCGCGACCTCGGCGCTCTCGCCGCCGCTGCTGCCCAGGATCCAGAGCTCCAGCTCTGCGCCCTCGCCCGGCACGGCATGCGCTTCGATGCCGTCCTGCGAGCGGTACGTGCCCGCCAGGAGCGCCCGGATGTCGTCGATCTGCTCGGCGTAGTCCTGCGACTCGGCACGCGGCTGCTGGAGCAGCGCACGCTGGAGGGCGACGCGCGGCGAGCCGAGCAGATGCGCGAAGGAGAACCGGGGCGGGATGCGCAGCCCGTTGGGGGCGCGCCCTTCGACCACCGGGGTCGCGGCCGGCGGCGGGGCGGCGGGCGTCGCGGGCGGCCGACCGCCGGAGCGGCCCAGGCCCAGGTCGATGCGGCCGGGGTGCAGGGCGTCGAGCAGGCCGAACTCCTCGACCGTGGACAGGGCGGTGCGGTGGCCGAGTTGCACGGCTCCGGCGCCGAGCCGGATTTCCGAGGTGGCGGAGGCGGTCAGGGCGAGGACGACGGCGGGCGAGGTGCCGGCCACGCCGGGGTTGAGGTGGTGCTCGGCGAACCAGTAGCGGGCGTACCCGAAGCGCTCGGCCTGCTGGGCCAGGTCGATGGAGTTGCGGAGCGCGTCGGTGGCGGTGGAGCCGGACGGGACCGGCACCAGGTCGAGGACGCCGAGGGGGATGTCGGACATGGTGGGTGTGCTCCTCAGTGGTCGGCTCAGTGGTCGGCTCGGTGGTGGGGTCGGGGGTCGGGGCCGGTGGTGGGGTCGCGGGTCAGGGACCGGTCGTCTGGGGCCCGTGGGGTCGGTGGTCGGCGTCAGTGGTCGGCTGTCGCGGCTGCCGCGTGCCGGGTCAGGCCGAGGTGGTCGCGCAGGGTGGTGCCCTCGTACTCGGTGCGGTGGACGCCGCGTTCCTGGAGCAGGGGCACGACGGTGTCGGCGAAGCGGTCGAGGCCGCCGGGGGTGACGTGCGGGACGAGGATGAAGCCGTCGGACGCGTCGGCCTGGACGAGGTCGTTGATGGTCCCGGCCACGGTGGCGGGGGCGCCGACGAAGGTCTGGCGGTTGCCGGTCTCGATGACGAGGTCGCGGATCGACCAGCGGTTGGCGGCGGCGCGTTCGCGCCATTCGCGTGCGGTGGCCAGCGGGTCGCGGTACATCCTGACCTGGGCGCGGCCACGGGCGACGGTGTGTTCGCCGGGGTCCGGGTCGATCTCGGGGAGCGGGCCTTCCGGGTCGTACGCGGACAGGTCCCGGTTCCAGACGAATTCGAGGTGCTTGATCGCGGTGGCGCCGCTGACCTGCTGCCGGCGCACCTCACGGGCCAGTTCCCGCGCCTCGGCGTCGGTGTCGCCGAGGACGAAGGTGGCGGCGGGCAGGATGAGCAGTTCGTCATCGCTGCGGCCGTGCCGGGCGAGGCGGCCCTTGACGTCCGCGTAGAACGCCTGACCCTCCGTGAGGGTGGCGTGCCTGCTGAAGATCGCGTCGGCGCTCGCCGCGGCGAACTCGCGGCCCTCCTCGGAGTCGCCCGCCTGGAAGATCACCGGACGGCCCTGCGGGCTGCGCGGGACGTTGAACTGCCCCTGGATGTCGAAGTGTTGACCCCGGTGTGCGAAGGCCCCGGCCTGTGCGTCGCGCAGGAAGGTGCCGGTCCGCCGGTCGGCGACGATCTCGTCCCCGTGCCAGGAGTCGAAGAGTTCGTGCGCGGTGGCGAGGAACTCCTCGGCGCGGGAGTAGCGCTCCCCCTGCGGCAGGAAGCCGCCGCGGCGGAAGTTCTCGCCGGTGAAGGCGTCCCAGGAGGTGACCACGTTCCAGGCGGCGCGCCCGTCGGAGAGGTGGTCGAGGCTGGCGAACTGGCGGGCCACCTCGTACGGCTCGTTGAAGGTGGAGTTGATGGTGCCGGTCAGACCGAGGCGCTCGGTGACGGCGGCGAGTGCGGCGAGGACCGTGAAGGTGTCGGGGCGGCCCACGACGTCCAAGTCGTAGATCTCGCCGCCCTGTTCGCGCAGTCGCAGCCCTTCGGCGAGGAAGAGGAAGTCGAACTTGGCGCGTTCGGCGGTGCGCGCGAGGTGCGCGAAGGAGCTGAACTCGATGTGGCTGCCCGCCTCGGGGTCGCTCCACACGGTGGTGTTGTTGACGCCGGGGAGATGGGCTGCGAGGTGGACCTGCTTGAGGGGCTTGCTGAGGGGCTTGCTGAGGGGCTTGTTGGGGGGCTTGTTGAGGGGCTTGCTGCTCATGGTCAGGTGGCCTTCCGGCTCGGGCGGACTCAGGCGGGGGTGGGTGCGGCGGCTGCGTAGCGGTTGGCGGGGCGGGCGAGGCCGAGCAGTCCGCGCAGGGTGTCCGCCCCGTACGACCGCCGGAACGCACCGCGGCGCTGGAGTTCGGGCACCAGCCGACGGGTGATCGCCGGGAGGTCGTGGCCCGCGACGGCGGGCCGCAGCCGGAAACCCGACAGTCCGGCGGACTGCAACTCCTGGAGCACATCGGCGAGTTGGGTGGGGGTGCCGGTGAAGAGCGGGGCGTCACTGGTGTACGGGCTGCCTGCGAGGGCGTCCAGCCGGTCCCGGCGGGCCGCGGCGGCGCCGGGTTCGTCGTCGAGGAACACCACCAGGTCACCGAAGACGTGCAGGGGGTCGTCGGCGCGGCCCGCCGCCTCCTGTTCGGCGCGGATCTCGTCGACGACGGCGCGGGCCTCGGCGGCGTCGTGCGGGGTGACGTACCCGACGTCGGCGGACCGGGCGACGAGGCGGTACGCAACGCTCCCGTGGGCCAGGGCGCTGACGACCGGCTGGCCCTGGGGCGGCCTGGGTGTGATCGAGGGGCCCTTCACGCGGAAGTGCTTGCCGTCGAAGTCGACGTAGTGGAGCTTCTCGCGGTCGATGAAGCGGCCGGTGGCCACGTCACGGATCTCCGCGTCGTCCTCCCAACTGTCCCAGAGCCTGCGCACGGCCTCGACGTAGTCGGCGGCCTCGTCGACGAGTTCGCCCGCCACCTGCTGTCCGGCGGGGGTGCGGTAGCCGCCGGCGGGGAGCGGCGGGACGGTACGACGCCCGAAGTGCGCGGCCTCGTTCGGGCGGCCGGTGACCTGTACGCGCAGACCGGCGCGGCCGGAGCTCACGTGGTCGAGGGTGGCGATGGCCTTGGAGAGGTGGAACGGCTCGGTGTGGGTGGCCACCACGGTCGGCACGATGCCTATGTGCCGGGTCAGCGGGGCGACCCGCGCGGCGACGAGGACGGCGTCCAGGCGTCCGCGGACCTGGTCGGTGCGGTCGTCGGGCGCGGTGGGGTGCGAGGACTGGAGGCCGAGCCCGTCCTCGATGGTCACGAAGTCGAGCAGCCCGCGTTCGGCCTCGGCGATCAGGTCCAGCCAGTAGGCGGCGGTGAGGAGTTCGCGCGGCCGGGCGACGGGCTCGCGCCAGGCGGCCGGGTGCCAGCCGGCGCCGTCGAGGGCGACGGCGAGGTGGAGGGGTGCGGGTGCGGGTGTGGGTGTGGGTGTGGGTGTGGGTGACATGGGAGGGCTGCCTTCCTGATCGATTCGGTACTACGGGGTGGAACGACGGGGTGCCGCGGTGCCGTCGTCCGCCTGCGGTGCCACGCCCGGGGCTCGTACGAGCAGGAAGCGGTTGTGGGTGCGCAGAGTGAAGCCGATCGACTCGTAGAGCCGGATCGCGTCGGTGTTGCTCGCGGCCGTGTGGAGGAAGGGGGTCTCCCCGCGTTCCCTGATGCCCGCCGCCACCGCCCGGACCAGCCGGGTGGCCAGTCCCCGGCCGCGCCGGTCGGGGTGGGTGCAGACGGCGCTGATCTCGGTCCAGCCCGGCGGGTGCAGGCGTTCGCCGGCCATGGCGATCAGCCGTCCGCGGTCCCGGATGCCGAGGTAGGTGCCGAGTTCGACGGTGCGCGGCAGGAAGGGGCCCGGTCTGGTGAGGGCGACCAGTTCGAGGACCTCGGGCACGTCGGCGGGGCCGAGCCGGACCGCTTCGGGCGCGGGTTCCGCGCGGAGGGAGGTGTCGATCAGTTGGACGCCCTCGATGCTGTGCTCGGTCCGCCACCCGTCGGGGACGCCCGCGTCCGGTACGCCGGTGACGGAGATGGCGGCGCCGGGCCCGACGAGCCGGGCCAGGTCGTCCCAGGCACGGGGATCGGCGGGGTCGTCGAGGGCGGTGAACGGCGCGACGCCCGTCGGATAGCGGGCCGCTCGTCCGACCCGCTCGGCGAAACGGGCGTGCGGCCCGGTCAGGGCCGCCCAGGCGGCGTTGTCGAGGAGGTGTGGACTGGTCGTCGGAGAACTGGTCGTCGGAGACAGGGACGGGTCGTGGTCGATGGTGGTGGCCATGGCGGTACGGGTACTCCGTCTCGGGTGGGGGCGGTGCCGGGGGCGTGCGGTCGGGAGGGGGCGCGCTCCGCGTGGGGGCCGCCCC
>NZ_JBSGZD010000271.1:0-10773 GCF_053610825.1 Streptomyces sp. NPDC054863
GTGGTGTGCCGGGGGCCCTTCGCTGTGCTGGTGCCGGGACCTGGTGGGGCCGGAGCTGCCAGGTCCCGGGATCCGGTGGTGCCGGGACCTGGCGGAGCGTGCGGCTAGTCGCCGAAGAGGCCGCCGCCGTGGTCGTTTCCGTTGCCGTTACCGCCGCCTCCGCCGAGGGCGGTCACGGTCACCGCGGAGCCCTTGGCGACCATGGTGCTGCCGCCCGGGTTGACGGCCATGACCCTGGCGTCGTCCTTGTCGCTTCCGCCGGGACCGGGCTGGACGGTCAGTCCCAGGCCCTCCAGGATGCCCTTGGCCTCGCCGTAGGTCTTGCCCACGAGGTCGGCCGGGATCTGCACCTGCTCGCCGGGCGGCGGGGTCTCCTGCTGCTTGGGCTTGGCGACGATCAGGGTGATCGCGGTGCTGGGGAGGGCCTTGCCCTTGACGTTCTGGTTGATGACGGTGTTCGCCGGCCGGTCGTCCTCCTGCTCGGCCTTGATCACCGTCTCGAAGCCGAGGTTCTTGAGGGTCTGCTCGGCGGCCTCGTAGGTCTGGCCGGTCAGGTCCGGGACGAGCAGCTGCTTCTTCTTGGCGATGGTGATGGTGACGTCGGAGCCCTTCTCCGCGGACTCACCGCCCTTGGGGGACTGCTTGATGACCGTGCCCTCGGTCTGCTCGGACTCGGCCTGCTTGATCTTGGGCGTGAAGCCGTCGCCGCGCAGGCGCTTGGTGGCCCGCTCCTCGGTCTGCTCCATGACGTCGGGGACCTCGACCTTGGGGGCGCCGGTCGAGACGACGACCGAGACGGTCCCGCCCTTGTTGATCGAGCCGTCGGCGGGCGTCTGCGAACAGATCTTGCCCTTCTCCTGGTCCGCGCAGGGTGCGTCGCTGCGCTTGAGGATCAGGTCGACCGTCTCGGCGGACTGTTTCGCTGCCGCGAACGTCTGCCCGACGAGCTTGGGCACTTCCGTGGTCTGGGGCTTCTTCTCGCCGTTGAAGATCGAGTTGCCGATGAGGACCGCGCCGACGAGGACCAGGATGCCCGCGACGGCCAGCAGGATCGTCGAGGTGTTGCTCTTCTTGGGCTGCTGACGGCGGCGGCCCGCCGGCTCGTCGTAGCCGCCGTTCCCATTGCCGTAGCCGTCTCCGCCGTTGCCGACGGGCGGCATCATCGCCGTCTGGCCGCCCTGACCGGCCTGGCGCAGGGCGGTGGTGGGCTGGTCGTTGCTGCCGTACCCGTCGTAGCCGCCGTATCCCACCGCGCCGAGGGCGGCGGTCGCGGCGACGGGACGGCCGTCGAGGCAGGCCTCGATGTCGGCGCGCATCTCGTCGGCCGACTGGTAGCGGTAGTCGGGGTCCTTGGTCAGGGCCTTGAGGACGATGGCGTCCATCTCGGGCGTGATCTCGGGGTCGAAGTTCGACGGGGGCTGCGGTTCTTCCCGTACGTGCTGGTAGGCGACCGCGACCGGTGAGTCCCCGATGAAGGGGGGACGGACCGCCAGCAGCTCGTACAGCAGGCAGCCCGTGGAGTAGAGGTCGGACCGTGCGTCGACCTGCTCGCCCTTGGCCTGCTCCGGGGAGAGGTACTGGGCGGTGCCGATGACGGCGGCGGTCTGGGTCATCGTCATGCCGGAGTCGCCCATGGCGCGGGCGATGCCGAAGTCCATGACCTTGACCTGGCCGTTGCGCGTCAGCATGACGTTGGCCGGCTTGATGTCGCGGTGGACGATCTGGGCGCGGTGCGAGTACTCCAGCGCCTGGAGGATCCCCACGGTCATCTCCAGGGTGCGCTCCGGGAGCAGCCTGCGCCCGGAGTGCAGGAGTTCGCGCAGGGTCGATCCGTCGACGTACTCCATCACGATGTACGGGAGCGAGACTCCGTCGACGTAGTCCTCACCGGTGTCGTAGACCGCGACGATCGCCGGGTGGTTGAGTGAGGCGGAGGACTGGGCCTCACGGCGGAACCGGGCCTGGAAGGACGGATCGCGGGCGAGGTCCACCCGGAGCGTCTTCACAGCGACGGTGCGGCCGAGCCGGGTGTCCTGGGCGATGTAGACCTCGGCCATGCCACCACGGCCGAGCACCGAGCCCAGCTCGTACCGGCCGCCGAGGCGACGCGGCTCTTCCATAGCTAATCCAGCCCTCTCCGTCTGTCCCGACCGCACCCGTGTGTGGTCCGGCGGTGTGCTGTTCGCGCATACGGTACCGGGCGGTCCGCACCCGGTCGGCCCGCAACCGTCACCTGATACCCGACCGGTACGTCAACGTGCGCGAATGGGACGGGGTGGTGACCGGGGTCACTCCTGGCCCCGGTGGCGAGTGGGGATGTTTCACGTGAAACATCCCCACTCCTCGGTCCGGCCTACTTCGCGCGGTCGAGTACTGCCTTCATGACGTTCTTGGCGATGGGCGCGGCGAGACCGCCGCCGGAGATGTCGCCACGGGCCGCTTCGCTGTCCTCGACGACCACGGCGACGGCGACCGGGGAGCCCTTGTCGGTCTTGGCGTAGGAGATGAACCAGGCGTACGGGTTCTTGTCGTTGTTCAGGCCGTGCTGTGCGGTACCGGTCTTGCCGCCGACCGTGACGCCGTCGATCAGGGCGTTCTTGCCGGTGCCGTCCTTGACCACGGTCTCCATCATTTGCTGGACCTTCTGCGCGTTGTCCGCAGACATCGGCTGGCTCATCTCGACCGGATCGGTCTGCTTGATGACGTCCAGGTTGGGGTCGGTCAGCTTGTCGACCATGTACGGGGTCATCAGCTTGCCGTCGTTGGCGATGGCGGCGGTGACCATGGCCATCTGGAGCGGAGTGGCCGCGGTCTCGAACTGGCCGATGGACGACATGGCGGTCGACGGCGGGTCCATCTTCTTGGGCCACACGCTCGCGTTGGAGCGGACGGGCGTGAACTGCTCGCTGTTGAAGCCGAACTTCTCCGCCGTCTCCTGCATCTTCTCCCGGCCGAGGTCGGAGCCGATCTTGCCGAAGACGGTGTTGCAGGACCACTGGAGCGCGACCCGCAGGCTGGCGTTCTCGCAGGGGTGGTCGCCGTCGTTCGGGAGGAACTTCGAGGACTGGGGCAGCTTCCACGGGAAGGGCGACTCGGTTGCCGCGTCGATGTCCGTGTACTTGCCGTGCTCCAGCGCCGCAGCGGCAGTGACGACCTTGAACGTCGAGCCCGGCGGGTAGGTCTGGCGCAGTGCCCGGTTGAGCGAGATGTCGTCCGGGTTGACCTTCTTGTCGAGCTGCTTCCACGCGTCGCTGTCGCCCATGCCGGCGATCTTGGACGGGTCGTACGAGGGGGTGCTCGCCAGCGCGAGGATCTTGCCGGTCTTCGGGTCGAGGGCCGCGACGGCGCCCTTCTTGCCCTTCAGACCGTTGTAGGCGGCGCGCTGGGCGTCGCCGTTGAGGGTGGTGACGACGTTGCCGCCCTTCTTCTCCTCGCCCGCGAAGAGGGAGAGCGTCCGGTCGAAGAAGAGACGGTCGTCGGTGCCGGTGAGGATGCCGTCGTTGAGCTTCTCCAGCTGGGTGGCGCCGTAGACCTGCGAGGCGAAGCCGGTGACGGGGGCCCACATGGGGCCGTCCTGGTACGTGCGCTTGTACTTGAGGTCGCCGTTCTTGGCCTCGGTGGAGCCGGTGATGGCCTTGCCGTCGACGACGATGTCGCCGCGCGGGTGGGCGTAGCGCTCCACGAGGACGCGGCGGTTGTCCGTGTGTTCCTTGAGCTTGTCGCCCTGGACGAACTGGACCCAGTTGACCCGGACGAGCAGTGCGAGGACCAGGATTCCGCAGAAGATGGCAACCCGGCGCAGGGGCTTGTTCACGGTCGGACCACCTGGGTCATCTCGGCGTCGGGGGACGGGGCGGGGGCGGGGGCGGGGCGCCGCGCGGTGTCGCTGATGCGCAGCAGGATGGCCACCAGCGCCCAGTTGGCGATCACGGAGGAACCGCCCTGGGCGATGAACGGCATGGTCATGCCGGTCAGCGGGATGAGGCCGGTGACTCCGCCCGCGACGACGAAGACCTGGAGGGCGAAGGCGCCGGAGAGGCCGATGGCGAGGAGCTTGCCGAACGGGTCACGGGCGGCCAGCGCCGTACGGATGCCGCGCTCGATGAGCAGGCCGTACAGCAGGATGATCGCCATCAGGCCGGTGAGGCCCAACTCCTCGCCGATGGTGGCGAGGATGTAGTCGCTCTTGGGGGCGATGCCGCCGATGAAGCGGGAGTAGCCCTGGCCGAGTCCGGAGCCGAAGAGGCCGCCGGATCCGAAGGAGAACATCGACTGGGCGGTCTCGGTGACCAGACCGCACTCGCCGTTCACGCACTTCGTGGCCAGCGGGTTCAGCCAGTCGTTGACGCGGGACTGGACGTGCGTGGCGAAGGTGGCGACGCCGACCGCGCCCGCCGCGCTGAGGGTGAGGCCGAAGACGACCCAGCTGGTGCGCTCGGTAGCCACGTACAGCATGATCACGAAGAGGCCGAAGAAGAGCAGCGAGGTGCCCAGGTCGGTCTCGAAGATCAGGATCATCAGGCTGAGCGCCCAGATCGCGAGGATCGGGCCGAGGTCGCGGCCTCGCGGCAGGTACATCCCCATGAAGCGGCGGCTGGCCAGGGCGAGCGCGTCCCGTTTCACCATGAGGTAGCCCGCGAAGAAGATCGCGATGACGATTTTGGCGAACTCGCCGGGCTGGAGCGAGCCGAGGCCGGGGATGGTGATCCAGATCTTGGCGCCGTTCACACCGGGGAAGAACATCGGCAGGATCAGCAGCACGAGGGCCACGACCATCGAGATGTACGTGTACCGCTGGAGTACCCGGTGGTCCTTGAGCAGCAGCAGGACGCCCAGGAATAGCGCGACGCCGACGGTCGACCACATCAGCTGCTTGGCTGCCATCGGCCCGCCGAGCGCGGCGGTGGTGATCAGCGGCTCCTGGTCGAGCCGCCAGATGATCACCAGCCCCAGCCCGTTGAGCAGGGTCGCGATGGGCAGCATCAGCGGGTCCGCGTACGGGGCGAACTTGCGCATCATGAGGTGCGTGATGCCGGCGAGGAGGCTGAGCCCGACCCCGTAGCCCAGCATGCCCGCGGGCAGGGCGCCGTCCTTGGCGAGGCCCACGTTGGCGTACGCGAAGACCGGGATGGCGACGGCGAAAGCGAGCATGACCAGCTCGGTGTTGCGCCTGCTGGGTGCTTCGATCGCGCCGATGGTGGTCGTGTTGGTGACAACGCTCATGGTGGTGTGGGCCCCCTACGGTGTGGCCGGCTTACCGCACTGCGAGGCCAGTTCCTGCTCTTCCTCGGAGAGGGTGGGACCTGGAGCGGGGGCGCTCGGAGTGGGTGTGGCTGCGTTCGGCGTCTTGGCGCCGTTCTTGGCGCCCGGCGTCTCGCCGGGGTTGGGCTTGACCGGCGCCTTCGGCGGCGGAGCGGTGCGCTGCTCGGACTTCTTCTTGCAGGCTGACGCCTGGAGCGCGAGCTTCTCGATCTTCTCGCGCGCCTGGGCCAGGTCGCCGGCCGGCAGCGTGTTCTTGACCTCCTTGGACTGGAAGTCCGGGAGGTACTTGAGTTCGATCTCGGGGTGGTCCTTCTCGATCTTCGAGAGGGAGACCCACGGGAGGTCCTGGTCGACGCCCCGGTAGAGCGCGACGTGCTCGCTGCTGGCACCGACGTAGTACTGGGTCTGGGTCCAGCGGTAGCCGCCGTACAGACCGCCACCGACGACGACGAGGGCGAGCGCGAGATAGAGGGATCTCTTCAGCCACTTGCGCCCGGGGGACTTCACGAAGTCCTCGCCGTTGTACATGTCGAAGGTGTCGTCGGGGAGGCTCCCGCCGTACCCGCCGCCGCTGCCCGCCGGGCCGAAGCTGCCCGAGGGCGGCTGCGGCTGCGGCCGGGGGGACGGCGTGGGGCGGCCGAGGCCGGCCGCACGGCCGGCCGGGGTCTGCATGGCGCCGGAGTCGTGGAGCTGGATCTGGTTCTCGGCGACGGCGCCGACGATGACCGGGGTGTCGTTGAGCTGCCCGGCCAGGGTGTCGTTGCCGTCGACGTCCAGGACGTCGGCGACGATGCAGGTGATGTTGTCGGGGCCGCCGCCGCGCAGCGCCAGCTCGATGAGGTGCTGGACGGTCTCCTGCGGGCCCTGGTAGCTGGCGAGCGTCTCCTCCATCGTCTGGTGGGAGACGACGCCGGACAGGCCGTCGGAGCAGATCAGATAGCGGTCGCCGGCCCGGACCTCACGAATGGAGAGGTCGGGTTCGACGTGGTCGCCGCTGCCCAGCGCCCGCATCAGCAGGGAGCGCTGCGGGTGGGTGGTGGCCTCTTCCTCGGTGATGCGGCCCTCGTCCACGAGGCGCTGCACCCAGGTGTGGTCCTGCGTGATCTGGGTGAGGACGCCGTCGCGCAGGAGGTACGCGCGGGAGTCGCCGACGTGCACGAGGCCCAGGCGCTGTCCCGTCCACAGGAGAGCGGTGAGCGTGGTGCCCATGCCCTCCAGCTGGGAGTCCTCCTCGACCATCATGCGCAACTGGTCGTTGGCCCGCTGCACGGCCGTGCCCAGGGAGGTCAGGATGTCCGACCCGGGTACGTCGTCGTCGAGCTGGACCAGCGTGGAGATCACCTCGGACGAGGCGACCTCACCGGCGGCCTGACCACCCATGCCGTCGGCGATCGCGAGAAGGCGGGGGCCGGCGTAGCCGGAGTCCTCGTTGCCCTCCCGGATCATTCCCTTGTGCGATCCGGCGGCGAAGCGCAGGGACAGACTCATACGCACCTCGCCCGTCGGCTCCGGGTACACCGGGTTTCGAGCCACACTGCCCACCCTCCGGTCGGGAGCGCGCTCCGGCCCGTGGCCAGGGCGCTGGGGCCCTGTGCCGGGGCCGCTGCGGCTCGCTCGCTCCGCTCGCTCATTGTCGTACTACTTCCGCAGCTCGATGACGGTCTTGCCGATGCGAATCGGTGCGCCCAGCGGAATCGGTTGCGGCGTGGTGAGCCGGTTCCGGTCGAGATAGGTGCCGTTGGTGGATCCCAGGTCCTCGACGATCCAGTTGCCGTCGCGGTCCGGGTAGATCCTGGCATGCCTGCTGGACGCGTAGTCGTCGTCCAGCACGATCGTCGAATCGTGCGCGCGGCCCAGCGTGATGGTCTGCCCCTGGAGCGCCACCGTGGTTCCGGTGAGGCTGCCTTCGGAGACGACCAGTTTGGTCGGGGCGCCGCGGCGCTGGCGTTGCTGCTGCTGTGGTGGGGGTGCGGCCTGTTGGCGCCCCCCGCCGGTGTTCTGCTGCTGGGTACGCGTGTCGGACGCATTGCCGCGGCGTGAGCCGCGTTGCGTGACGCGCGTACCGAACAGGTCGCTGCGGATGACCTGGACGGCCACAATTACGAATAGCCACAGGACAGCTAGGAAACCTAGCCGCATGACCGTCAGGGTCAGCTCTGACATTGCCCCCGCTTCACCCTTCGGCTTGCCGGTAAACGATGGTGGTGCTGCCCACGACGATCCGCGAGCCGTCGCGGAGCGTAGCGCGGGTGGTGTGCTGGCCGTCCACCACGATGCCGTTGGTGGACCCGAGGTCCTGGATCGTCGCGGGCGTACCCGTGCGGATTTCGCAGTGCCGGCGGGAGACGCCGGGGTCGTCGATCCGTACGTCGGCCTCTGTGCTGCGGCCCATCACGAGGGTGGGCCGGGAAATCTGGTGGCGCGTGCCGTTGATCTCGATCCAGCGCCGGGTCTGGGCGCCGGGCATGGGGCCCGGGCCTGCTCCGGGCGCGCGCCGGTCGCCGCGGTCGGCGGCCGGGCCGGGGCGGGCTGCGCCGCCGGGCGGGGCCGGCGGCATGGGCGGTGCGCCGCCGGAAGCCGCGGGCGGGTAGCCGTATCCGCCGCCGCGTGGGGCGGCGGGGGCTGCGGGGGCCGGGTCGGAGGGGGCTGCGACCTGCGAGGTGCTCGAAGCGAGCGTGCGGCTGCGTACCCGGTAGAGACCCGTGTCGAGGTCGTC
Source organism: Streptomyces sp. NPDC054863 (assembly GCF_053610825.1). Taxonomy (NCBI): domain Bacteria; kingdom Bacillati; phylum Actinomycetota; class Actinomycetes; order Kitasatosporales; family Streptomycetaceae; genus Streptomyces; species Streptomyces sp. NPDC054863. The sequence goes on from NZ_JBSGZD010000271.1 coordinate 7,979, forward strand.
CGCCTTCTCCAGGTGGACCTTGATGGGGCCCATGAAGGTGTAGCGCTGCTGCTTCGCGTAGTCGCGGACCAGGCCTGACAGCTCGTCGCCCAGCTGGCCGGAGTACGGGCTGAGGCGCTCGTAGTCCGGGGTGCTGAGCTCGACGATGAAGTCGTTGGGGACGACGGTCCGCTCGCGGTTCCAGATCGTTGCGTTGTTGTCGCACTCGCGCTGGAGGGCGCCGGCGATCTCGACGGGCTGGACCTCGGACTTGAAGACCTTGGCGAAGGTGCCGTTCACCATGCCTTCGAGCTTTTGTTCGAAACGCTTCAGGACTCCCATGGGGCACCTCCTCCGTCGTTGTCGTCCTGGTACTGCTTACTGATCGTATCCACGCGCCGGGAAAACGGCTGGTTCCCCTTGTCCGCCCAGTCGATGAGTGTCACCCCTCACAAGGGATCGTAGAGGTGGCTTCCTGACAGTGTCCCGCACGCGTGCTCCTCCCCGGAGGAGTGGGTGCCGGAGGTCGGCGTTCCACTGGCGGGTCCCCGGAAACTATGCGTGTGAATCCACCCTGACCACCGTGCTAATCTTCTTCTTGTCGCCAGCCAGTCGCACAAACCAGTGCGGGGAATCGAACGACATCACTCATGCGCGAGTGGCGGAACGGCAGACGCGCTGGCTTCAGGTGCCAGTGTCCTTAGGGACGTGGGGGTTCAAATCCCCCCTCGCGCACTTTGAGATTCGGGTCTCACCGTGAAAACGGTGGGGCCCGTTTCTGTATGTCCGTTTACTGTTCCTGCTCCGGTGGTCTCGCTCGTCCGGCTGAGCAGGTGTCTTGCTGTTCGGAGGCGGTTGTGACGCGGTCGAGGCTGTTCGGTGTCGGTGCGCTGGTGCTGACGGGACTGGCTGCGGCGCAGCAGCTGATGCTGGCTGTGGGTTTCGGAGGCTGGCTGCCCGGGTGGCAGCCGTGGCCCTATCTGCTGCTTGCGGCGGTGCTCTGGCTGGTGGCGAAGCCCTGGTGGCTGGAGAACGGGCCGCGCGGCGCCGGAGTTCCCGGCCCCTGGGCGCATGTGGAGAAGTGGCTGCGGCGGATACCGGCGTGGGCGTACGTGGTCGTGGCACTCGCCCTGACCGCGGGGGTGTGGGCCTGGCTGCAGGACTTCGAGCCGTACCTCGGTCATGAGGAGGCGGTCTACGCGAACAAGGCGCGCTTCTGGTTCGACGGGACGCCGGATGCGGGATGGGGCGTCTACCGGCCGGTCGGACTGCCCGCCCTGGGCACGCTCGCGCTGTGGCTGACGGGATACGAGGGATACGCCTCGGGCGGCGGTACGGGGGCGCTGCGGGCCGTCGCGCTCGTACTGGCGCTGGTAATGCTCTGCACGACGTACCTCGTGGCACGCGCGTGGACGTCGCCGCGGCGGGCGGTGGTGGTGACCCTGGTGCTGCTGAGCGGGCTGGGGTTCCTGCGGCGGGTGCCGGAGTACCTGAATGACATCGGGTCGACCGCGTTGCTGTTGATGGTCGTGTTCCTGCTGGTCCGGGCGCAGGAGCGAGCGGGCACCAAGGCGGGTGCGCGGGCGCTGCTGCTCGTGCCGTTCGTCGCGCTGGCGGCCTTCTATCTGCGGTACGGAGTGGTGGGAAACCTCCTGGCCGTCGCGCTGGCCGGCGTCTTCGCGTACGGGCCGCGGGCCTGGCTCGCACTGGGGTGGCGGCTGTGGGCGGCGGTCGGAGTGCTCGCGCTGGGTCTCGTACCGCACTTCCTGTACGCGACGGAGCGCACCGGGAAGCCCCTGGGGATGATCCTTTCGGCGACCTCGCAGGCCAACCGGGAGTACGTCGGCGACGGGCTGGTCTATTACCTGAGCGTCTTCCCCTACCGGCTGGCCGGGGACCTGGGCGCGGTGGTGATGGCCGCGGGCGTGTGCGCGGCGGTCGCGGCGTGGCTGCGGGTGCGGCGGGGCGGCCGGGGAGAGTCGGGAGAAGGAGTGCGGGCCGACGACCGGCGGCGGGTGTTCCTGGGGGCTGCGGCGCTGCTGGTGTTCGTGGTGCTGGGGGTGGCGACGGACGGGGAACCGAGGTTCGTGTACCTGCCGGTGACCCTGCTCACGATCCTCGGAGTACAGGCGGTGGCGGAGCTCACGCGGGCGTGGGCGCCGCGGGTGCTGGTGTGCGTGGGCGTGCTGGCAGGTCTGACGGTGTTCGGCACGGCGCAGGCGGTGGCGCACGGGGCGATGCCCGGCCCGACGTCGCTGGGTGCCTCGACGGTGCCGGTGGCGCGGGCGCTGGCGGCGCAGGACGGGGAGAGCTGCCTGATCGTCACGGGGTACGAGCCGGAGTTCGGCTGGTACTCGGGGTGCGACGCGGTGACGTACCGCCAGTACCGGGAGATGAAGGTGGAACCGGGGACGCGGGTGAGCTTCGTACGGTTTGCGCAGGGGCGTCTGCAGCCGGACGCGGCAGGGGTGCGGCAGCTGATCGGCGGGCGTCCGGCCACGCTGCTGCGGATGCCGGCGGTGGACGGTGGGTCGGCCGGGGCGGCGACGGTGTGGAGCGTGCGGTTCTAGCGTGGCCTCTTTGAGGGTGGGTGTGCGCTTGAGGGCGTGCGGTGCCGGTGCGGTCTCTTTGAGGTGCAGGAACGGTCTCTTTGAGGTGCCGGAGCGACACGGCGGCGCCGGGATCGGACGCTCCGGTCGAGGAGGAGTCGCAGGAAGCGGTCGGCGTAGGGGCCGGGCGTGAACGCGCGTGGGTGAGAACGGTCCCGGACCAGGTCCGGGACCGTTCTTCATACTTTTCCCTGGTTGTCCACAGGG